>JAITVM010000296.1 GCA_031285815.1 Clostridiales bacterium
TAGCTTTCGATCGGAAGATGCGGAATATCATTGTCCGTAAGGAAGTATCCCCGTTGGTGCATAGTTAGCTGAACCCCTATATAAAGGAGAATATTGTTTAAGGCAAATCCATTTAACTCCAATCCAAAATCTGACATGGTGGATATAATCAGATTTTTGATAAATGGCATATCCCATTCCGTAAATATGCTGCGAATATAAGAAAAAAAGGGAGAATTATCCCCGTTTGAATTCAAAATACAATGTACCGCCAGCCGCCTGCGATCGAACTCCATGCCCTGTAAATATAGTGTATCTTTCTGGGTGACCAGTTTCATATTATAACTTTTTATTCGTGCCTTTATTCGTATCAGATCACCTTCACATGTTGAATCGCTGATGTGAAGTGATTCGACGATCTGCTGTTTTGTAAGAGAACGATAGAATAAAAGTTTCCGCAGAATATAAATACTGCGGTATTCAGGGGTGGTTGGTTGGTGATATTCGTTTGAGTGATAGGGAAGAGTCCTGGCAGATTTAGGGTTCCAACAATAACCTTGGCGAGAAGACAGAACAAGCGGTTCGGCGCCAGAATTCAGTTCACGGATATAATTTCGGATCGAACGCGGTGTCACATTCAAAAGCGTTGCCAGTTCCTGGGCAGATAAGACCTTATTGGCACACATAAGATGAAAGGTAAGTGTTTGCATAAGTGATGATTTCATATAGAGATCCTCCTTTGTGAAGTAGGCTTATTCATCCAAAGAATAAATTATTGCTATTATATCATTAACGAATTTGCATGTAAATATGAGTGAACAGTTTGAGAGAGTAAACGTTTCGGCAGTTTTTTCCCTGTTACGGGGAAAGATTATTACATTTACATACTCATGAAAATATTACATGATAGCTTTCAAACGAGAGGAGGAACAGAGTATGTCTTTTTTTGATAAGTTTAAATTGAAAAAATATGAAACGGTAAACGTTTCAGCACCGGGTAACTTAAAAAGGAATAAAATATATGCACCTGCCAGCGGAGAAACAATACCATTAGAGAAAATTAGTGATGGTGTTTTCTCGGAAGGTATTTTGGGTCAAGGTTGTGGTATTATGCCAAATGATGTAACAGTATATGCTCCTTTTGATGGAAAAGTTGTACAGATTGCAGAGACGGGACAACTGGGCAGCGGGGTTAATTAAAGTAGCTTGCATCATTTCAACCTAGTAAAATTTGCCTCCAATTCTTTTTTATATACTAAAATATGTTTAAATGGGGGCAATAAACCGTTTACTTTTTTTATAATACTATCTAAATCAATTTTTTCATCTGCCAAATAAACTGTTGCGGCAAGCCGCCCCCCAGCTAAATAAACCTTCACCCTGGAGACCCCGGGGTTTTTCATAATAAGCCCGGAAATTTCGTCTGGGTAAATATTTTCGCCGTTGGGCCCGATTAGGACCCTTTTTTTTCTGCCCGTAAGGTAAAGGTTATTTTTGTTGTCTTTATACCCTATGTCCCCGGTATGGAAAAAACCGCTACTGTCAAAAGATTCTGGGCTGGCGCCTGCATAGTAGCCGGAAGTGACGCAATCACCTTTAACTATTATTTCGCCGTGCCCGTTTTCATCTTTATTTATAATTTGTACTTCTATGTCTTCGAATATTGTGCCGGCAGATTTTAGGCCGGGGCAGTTGGAATATTCAATACTTAGGGAGGATGCGGTTTCTGACAAGGCGTAGGCTTCCATCATGTTAAAACCTATATCTTTATAGAATTTCCTGATATTAGTTTTAAAGTATGCCCCGCCGCTAAACATATATTTAATATTGCCGCCAAAAAAATTATGGGCGCTTTTAAAAAATACCTTTCTGGCATCTATGCCAATTTTTCTGAGGGGGTTGGAAATTGCCAATAAGGTTTTTAGTTTTGTGCTATGTTTACCGTTTATAGCGGTATAAAAATTTTCATATATTAATGGGACGCCTGAAAAAATAGTTGGCTTTACAATTTTTAGCTCCTCGGCTATTTTAGAATTATCTGAACATAAATATATTTGCCAGCCGCCAATTAAAGAGTACAAGAAATTAAATATCCCGCCATAAGTATGGCTAAGCGGCAGAAACAGGTAACAAATATCAGTAGGGCCGAGCGCCGCCCTTCGGTATAAACTATTCCAGCCGGCAAAAATATTTTTCTGGGACAACATAACGGCTTTAGGTTCAGATGTAGTCCCGGATGTAAATATTATTTTACAAGTTTTATCGGTACCGCCGGCGGCTAAATTTTTTAGCGGCATAACATCATTTGGCTTATTAGCCAATAGCCCGGGAAAACCCGGCTGCATCGGGATATATATAAGGCTGCTGTGCCTGTGCCGTATTTCATTAATTACCTGGGTTTTGGCCCCGGAATATATAATAGCGGATATATCCATATAGTTAAGGGTATTTTCTAAATCATAGCTGCCCCATTCTTTATTAATGGCAACGGCAACCCCAACAAACCCCATAATAGCTAAATCCGCAACCATCCATTCATAAGAGTTTTCCCCGTAGACAATTATTTTTTTGCCCTTTAAACCCATCCCCAGTAAAGCTTCGGATAATGCCAAAGTATCAATTACTATATCGCCGAAGCTTTTTGAAATAAAGCTGCCGGAAAGCCTGCTAAATATGTAAGGCCTTTCGCCCCATTTTTCATATGCGTTTAATAAAATATTGCTTAGTTCCATAAGGCCTCCAAAAAACCCTGCAATAACTTTTATAATTCACGTATCAACAGGGCATATTCGTATTTTGATGCTATTGAGTCTTCGGCATATGTTTCTGTTATTTTGCCTTTTTGAATAAATGCGCCAACAGCGGTAGAATGTTTAGAGTGGATATTTTTGATTACCGTCTGCACTAACGCTTTGCCCAAACCTTGATGGGCCTTATCTACGCCCATATATAGCATTACGTAATTTTTGCTCCTTAAGCGTTTTAAAAATATTTTTATATAGGAAGCTAAATTTAATTTAAAATATAAGCTGTTGCCGTAGTCGGGGGCACCTATAAAAAAGCCAGCCATTTCCCCTTTGTAATAAGCTGTTTTTATCATAGACATATCCAATATATCTTTGAAATATTTAAAATGCTGGCAAAAATCTTCTTCTGATATATATTTAAAAATTGGGAAATCAGAATATAAATTCATTATCAGCTTATAGATCTGCCTTATTGCCACATTAAAATCTTTTCGTTTTGGGCTTATGATTTTATAGCCGCGGCGGGTGAATTCTTCATAGCGCCTTTTATACTTTTGTTTTTCGTATTTTATTAATGGCAGCTTATAAAAAATATTTGAGACATATTTTTCTTTGATAGTATATTTGCTGCCTAAAAATAAGTTTAAATAATAATCTTTGTTGTAAGGCTCGGAAAGGTATGGCGGCTTATCGAACATATTTGTTTTCAGGCGGTATTTAACCCAAAAGCTGGCATCAACCGGGCCGGTAATATTTTTAAAATTATGTGACCGGGCATAACTTTCTACCCATCCAAACAATGTAGAAGCACATTTTTTATCGTTGATGCATTCAAAAAAACCTATATAAAGCGTGCTGTCGCCAGGGTAAATTGTTAGCATGCACCTAGCGGATGTATTGCCGGTACCGTCATATACGACAATTTTCTCGGTTTTGAAATACTTGCTTAATATATGGCGGCCTAAAAGCAGCGCTTGCACCTCTTGCCTGTTTTGCGTTAATTCTTTAGGCCTGTAGAGTTTTTCAGGCAGGCCTAGGAAATCATAAATATATTTTTCTTCTTTATCAAAATGGGCTACTTTATACATTTTCCACCGCCAATACTTTTATTTCGCCAGTTGAGCCGTCCATTGAAACCCTGTCGCCGGTTTTTAATATGCTTGTGGCATTTACTGCGCCGACAATGGAAGGTATATTTAATTCCCGGGATATAATTGCCGTATGCGAAAGCAATGAGCCTTTTTCGGCAATTACCCCTTTCGCCATGGTTAATAAAAATACCCAGCCCGGGTCTGTCATTTTTGTTACCAATATTTTGTCTTTTATATCCACTGCATCTTTGGGGCTGTTTACTATTAAAACTTCGCCCGTGGCTAAACCGGCGGAGCAGGGTGTGCCAAATAGGCCCCCCGGCTTATCCAGTAAACCAGCGGAATTGATATTTAGGTGCTTTTTATTAAACACCCCTTTAAAAAAAACAAGCCTGGAGTATGAAGGCAATTTCCCGTATAGTTTATACTCACCCGCACGTTTTTCTATTAGC
>JAITVM010000306.1 GCA_031285815.1 Clostridiales bacterium
CGTATACCTATAAAGCCTTGGAAGAATTTTTTTATGGGGCTTTAGAAAGGTATTATTTGTTTGCCAAATTAAGCGCCACATTTAAATTGGAGCGTGACGAAACCGGCACAGCTTTAGAATTTCCATACCCTTCATACCGTAAAGGCCAACGGGCCCTTGCAGTTGCTGCCTATAAAACCATCAGCCTCGGCAAAAAGCTTTTTGTTGAGGCCCCGACAGGGATAGGCAAAACCATTTCAACTTTATTCCCATCTATTAAAGCGCTCACCACAAAAAAATGCGATAAGGTTTTTTATTTAACAGCAAAAACTATTACAAGGGCAGCAGCGGAGGGTGCTTTTGAATTGATGTTTAATAAAGGGCTCAAGATAAAAACAGTTACACTGACGGCTAAAGAAAAAATTTGCTTAAACTCTGAGCTTGTTTGCCAGCCGGAAAGCTGCAGTTATGCAAAAGGGCATTTTGACAGGCTGAACGCTGCGCTTTTAGATATTTTAAGCAATGAGTATTTAATAAAGCGAGGGGTAATTGAATGTTATGCAGAAAAGCATATGGTCTGCCCCTTTGAATTTACATTCGATATAGTTAATTTCTGTGACTGTGTTATTTGTGATTATAATTATGTTTATGACCCAAAGGTATTTTTAAAAAATTATTTTGCGGAAGGCATGGAGAACAATTTTATATTGCTAAACGATGAATCCCATAACCTTATTGACAGGGCTAGGGAAATGTTTTCTGCAAGCCTTAATAATGATATGTTTAAGTCGTTATATAAATCCTTCCAGAAGGGGCCCTTAAAGAGGCAAACAAAAAAAATAATTGATTTTATTACGGACCTGGATTATAAATATTTGTCAGCTACAGGCAATTGTGTATTTGAGAAGCTAAATATGGATTTTAACTTCCTATTATATAATTTCGTTAGGGAATCTGATACTTTTTTACAAGAAAACAGAAATAGCCCAAGGCATAGTGAGGTTTTGAATGTTTTTTTTAAGGCTGTGGATTTTTTAAGGATAAGCGATTATTTTGATACGCATTTTGTTTTTTATATATATAAAGATAATAGCGGGGTCTTTCTGAAAATATTATGCTTAGACCCTTCAAATATGTTATCTAATATTTTGAAAAGGGTAAGGTCGCCGATATTTTTTTCGGCGACCCTGTCCCCAATTAATTATTTTAAAAAAGTTTTGGGGGGTGAACCTGATGATTTTGCCATAAGAATCGATTCGCCTTTTGACACGGAAAATTTTAAGCTTATTATAGATACTGGTATCTCAACTAAGTATGTGGGGCGTGAAAATTCGTATTTAAAAATTGCAGATAGGCTGAATGTTTTTATTAACGGTAAGAAAGGGAATTATTTTGTGTTCTTCCCTTCATATTCATATATGGAAATGGTTTACGATATGTTTTGCTTCAAATACCCGGAAAAGAAAACAATTATCCAAGGGCGCAATTTATCTGAAAGCGAAAAGGAGGTTTTTTTAGGGAATTTTTTTATCGGCAATGATGTTTTAGCTTTTGTTGTTATGGGCGGGGTTTTTTCAGAAGGGATTGACTTAATTGGCGACAAATTAATAGGGGCGTGTGTAGTTAGTGTTGGGCTCCCGCTCATTTCAACTGAGCGCGGCATTATTTCTGATTATTACAAAAAGACGGAAGGCAATGGTTTTAATTATGCATACAAGTTCCCGGGCATCAATAAGGTCTTGCAGGCGGCAGGCAGGGTTATCCGGTCCGAGGCGGATAGGGGCGTAATATTATTGATTGACGACAGGTTTAATAATTACGAATATAAAATATTGTACCCGCCAAATTGGGCCAAGTACAGCGCAATTAACGATTTGAAAACATTACAGGCTGAGCTGCAGGGTTTTTGGGGAGGGCAGTAGCTGCTTTAATTTAAGCGGTAACAAATAAAAATTTTATTGTCATTAATAGGGATTTTATTTGTCAGAAAGTAATTGGCAGGTGATTATCTAGTTATATAATCACTGAAAGCTTAGAAGATGGCATGGCAGAACCTGAGTACTATACCCGCCAATCTTAAAGGGCTAAAATCGGCACACCTTGGGGGGCTTTTCGTGGGGCTGGAAAATATAATTAAGTCTTTAGCTGCAAGAAAAATAATCAGTTATTTTATTTTAGCCATAATTTTTGGAGTGATGGTTTTTACATTTTTTTCTGGGATAAGCTATTTTTTTACTAAACCAAAAGAAGTAGAAAGCTTTAGCGGGCTTATGGAGGCTTATGAAAATGGTAATGTTTATGTCAGGTTAAAAGGCATGGCAATTTATGATACAGGTGTTGACCGTGTAACCGGGATTGGCCTTGAAGAGAAACATTACTCTACATATTTTGTGGCGCTAGCGGATGACGGGGCAATACCTATTGAGCTTCCGCCAGAATACTTAGAAAAAAGTTTTAATGAGCTTTCGGATGTAACAATTACCGGGGTAGCCGAAAAAATGGCGGAGGATGTTTCTGGCACTTTAAGTTATATGTCACAGACAATTGATTCTTATTATAAAGGGCTAGGCATACCTAATGAAAAAGGGTTTAGCCCGTCTATAAAAATCAACGCGGTTAAGGGCTTGGGCTTTTATGAAATATTTGTGGCAGGTGTGGCTGTTTTAGGTTTTTTAATTTCTGCAACCGTGTTGATACTACAAATTATAATTTATTTTAACTATAAATTAAGCAAGGGTTATAAACAGCTCGAAAAATATGGGCCAATTGCAGATGTTTTATTATTGGCGGATAACGAACTCGTGAGTAAAGATGTGTATAGTACATATATTTCAGGGAAAGGCATTATAATTACCAATACATTTTTTATTTCTGTTTTTGACAATATGGCAGTTAAGCGGCTTTCGGAATTGAAAATGGCATATGCCCAAATAAATAAAAGCCCGTTACCGTTTAAACATAAGAGGTGTTACCTATGCTTATTTTTTGCCGGCCAAAAGGGCGAATATAAAATACGGATGGCTAATGAAGAAATGTGCCAAAATGTGCTCTATTTTATTTTAGGTAAATTGGGCGCAGCAATAGTTGGCTATGATAATGAATATGTGGAAATGTTTAAAAAGGGCCAGTATGAATTTGACAGTTATATTAGTAAATTTAGGTATGGGGGCATAGGCAGTTTCGAAAAGGGCATTACGTTAAATATAAAAGAAGGTTAGGGTAACCGGGTTGCTGAAGAGGGCGGTATGCAAAACGGCAGCCAGGTTGGGTACGAAGGGGTAGGTTGTTCATTTTTTTGTTTTGATATATTGTATCCGGCATTAGCCGGATTTTTTTACCCAATTGAAATATAAAATTATTTTAATGATTAATATTAGTAGCAACTACTTGTTTTGTAGTTAGGTAATTATATCATTATTTAATTTACCAGGAAAGAGATGGTAGCAATGATTATAGGAAATCCATATCAATTTTCGATTTTTGTTAAAATTATAAAAGAATGGAATATAGATGAATCATCATTTCATAACGGAGTTTTAATTTTTTGCGTTGATGGGGAATTGTTTCCCCAACAGGTTCTAACAGCAACACTTAGTTATGAGGTTCCTTCATTAAAAGAGAAATTGATGGATATTGCCATTGACACAAAATTATTTGAAATGGAAAAGGAAAACGCATTTATTGATATGTACAATACAACATTCCCGAAATGGGGTCCTGATTGGGATAATGAGGGTGATATTAACAATGATTATCGATATTTTTTGTCACCAACAGTCCTTTCGGATTTTGGATGCCAGGTTTATGCTGTAAGTAATGGCAAGCAAATAAGGGTTATGGCGGCCAAGTTAGAATATATTATAGAGGGGTCAACACATGCCCTTAACGGCTTGGAAATAAGTGAAACTTTTATTACTTACGATTATTTAAATAAAATAATACAAGAGTTGGACATTGAATTATTAAAGTGTTAACAAGAATAATAGCCAGAGGGTTGCC
>JAITVM010000020.1 GCA_031285815.1 Clostridiales bacterium
ATGCAGTATAGGCGGATACCGCAAGCGCCCTATAAATAAGTTCGCCAACAAAAGGGCCAGAAATATTGTCCCCGCTATCCACAAGATGTTTCACCATGCCGGCCATACCGCCGGATAGGCCGCTTGCAGATTTTAAATTTTCTTGAAGCCCGTTTTCAATGGACTCTTTCATTACATCATAAGCCAGTTTCATCCTATTATAAATTTCCGGTTCTGAAACCTGTTCATTTATGGCACTTTGGGCAAGCGCTATTTCAGATATTAATTTCCCCTGGGCCGCCGCCTCGTTTACAAGCTCAGATATAGCTTCGAATTTTATCATCACTTACCTCCGCGTATTATTGACGTCCACATTATGCTGGGCAACGCCGCCAATGTTTTCGCCAAGCCTTTATCAGGGATGCCGTCTGTTTCAATAACCATAATTGCCCCGCCGCCTTTTGCTGAGCGGAAGACCCGCATATTTGCAATATTTATTTGGTTGAACGCCAAAACATTAGCCACAAGTGATACTACGCCGGGCTCGTCATGGTGGTTTGTTATAATCGTGTCATATTCCCCGGTTAATTCTACCACTGTGTCATTTATACGCCGGATAACAATATTGCCGCCGCCTACAGATTCACCAATAACCTTAAGCCCATTGCCATTTTTATCTTTTACTTGTACAACTATAGAATTTGGGTGTGCGTTTTTTAAAGTTATAGTTTCAAAACTGTAAGCAATACCTGAACTTTTAGCAACCTCCAGGCTACCCCTTATCCTCGGGTCGTCTGCTTTAAAGCCCATAATGCCGCCTATAATAGCTTTGTCGCTCCCATGCCCTTTGTAGGTCGTTGAAAAGGAGCCATGAAATTTAACAACAATATCCTTGGGTTCGGCGTCCAATATTTTACGCACTACATTCCCAATCCTGACAACGCCCGCTGTATGCGAGCTTGATGGCCCTACCATAATTGGCCCTATAATATCAAACAAATCCATCTTAACACCGCCTAATATACCAGCATAATTAAATTAATAAACAGCTTTTGGTTATATATTTTCCCAAACTGCCATGGATATCCACAAAATAACCTATTATGGACATGATAACACAAAAACTATTTAATAGGCAAAAAATTCTATATTATAAAAACAATTTGAATACAGGTTTTAGCCATGATATAATTAATATTGTAATATTTTTTATGTTTTCAAATTTGTTTGGCAATTATGATATAGCGTAATGATATAACAACTATAAAGGGGGCAAAACAGTGAAATTACTTATGGTCGGCGGTACCGGCACGATTAGTGCTGCAGTAACCGCCCTTGCTTTAAAAAAAGGCATCGAGCTTTTTATTTTAAACCGGGGCTCCGGCGGAAACTATAAAGGCGCAACCTATATAAAAAGTGATATCCGTGACATAGCGGCTACTAAAGAAGCCTTAAAGGGCATGCAATTTGATTCGGTGGTAGATTGGGTATGTTATACGGAAGAGCATGCAATTGCAGATTACGAGATTTTTAAAGATAAGGCTAAACAGTTTATTTTTATCAGCTCAGCATCCACTTACCATAAACCGATTAGGAATTATTTGATTACAGACTCAACGCCGCAACATAACCCTTACTCCCTATATGCCAGGAATAAAATAATATGCGAGCGCTATTTCCTTGATAAATATTATTCAGAAGGCTTCCCAATTACAATAATCCGGCCGTCCCATACATACGATAACAAACATTTCCCTGTCTCGATAAGCGTTAAAAATTTTTGGACTGTTATCGACAGGATAAAAAATTGCAAACCGATGCCAATACACGGGGACGGGGCATCTCTATGGACAATTACCCATAACACCGATTTCGCTAAAGGGCTCCTTGGTGCCGCGGGCAATTTTAAATCTATCGGCGAAGCCTATAATATTACTTCCGACGAAGCTTTGACATGGAATAACCTAATGCGCATAGCCGCTTTCGAAATTGGTGCCGAGCCAAACATCGTCCATATTACAACAGATTACTTAATGAAAGTGTTAGATGAGGCAGAAGCTTCGCTATATGGCGATAAAATGGAAAGTGTAATTTTCGACAACACTAAAATCAAACAATTAGTGCCGGATTTCGTTTGTACAACCCCCTATCAATTAGGTGTGCGCCAAGTCCTGGAATACTATGGGGCCCACCCGGAAGAAAAAATAATTGATGAAGCCTATAATCAAAAAATAGATAATTTAATCGAAGGTTATCAATCCCGTTTGAAATAGGCTTGTAAAACGCCAAACCAACCTGGGTTTGATATATTAATTATTTATAAATTCTAAAAGCCGGTGCATTTTATATTCAGCACCGGCCTTTTTTAAGTTATGCCATAATTACAAATCAAAAATCCAGCGTGCACACATTTCCGCCCAGCCGCTAACTTCTGGGTTCCCTGTCATGCTGCCCGGCTCTTCTGCTTTTTCGGTTAAAGCCGTAGCCAGGGAAAGGCCGTGCCTGCCTTTAGGGTAAATATGCGCCTCGAACGGGATATTGTTTTTGCGTAGCGCATCCATCATCAGCAATGAATTTTCTACCGGCACGCTAAGGTCTTCATAAGTATGCCAAATAAATGCAGGCGGCGTTTGAGGGTTGGCTTGCTTTTCAACCGATACCCTATCCCGTTTTTCCGGGTCTCCCGAAGCTTCGCCCAACAGGGCTTCAAAGCTTCCGGCGTGGCAATATTCCGATGCCGTTAAAACAGGGTAGCAAAGAGCCATCCCATTTGGTTTTATTTGGCCCGCCGAAAGGCCCGTTACGCTATGCAGAAAACTTTCGCCCCAAAACACACCTAAACTTGCCGCAAGGTGCCCGCCAGCCGAAAACCCCATTACTACAATTTTATCAGGGTCTATATGCCAAAGTTCAGCATTTTCCCGGGCAAGCGCTACAGATTTTGCTAATTGGGATAACGCCACAGGAAACCGCGCCGGCTCAACACTATAGCGTAACACAAAAGCATGCATGCCCATTGCCAGAAAACGCATAGCAACCGGCTCCGACTCCCTGTCAGATGTTAATATATAACCGCCGCCCGGGCATATGATAACCAGCGGCCTTTTTTCAATGCCGATTTCCGGAGAAGAAGACAATAAATAAGTAAACAGCTGGGCAGTATATCCGCCCGCAGAAATATCATAACAATTGTACTCCATATCTTTATACCCCCGCCAGTTGTTTTAGCCCGGAAATTTTTTCTTCAAAATCCCCGGCCGTTAATTTCCCCGTGCTGATTAAATATAAGTAGTCATATAAATTAGGCATATACGAAAGGCCAATAAGGCATTTGGCAAACATATGGGCGGCAATTTCACTGCACCTATTAATTTTAGCCTTACGGGTAAAGCCAAACAATTTAAAGGTTTCCACGCTATCAAGCATTTCTGTAATTGCAGAACCAGATTTATACTCCAGGTAATGATAAAACTCATGGGCTAAATGTACCTTCAGCGCGGATTCCAAATCTAATCCCGGCATACCCCCGAAACAGCTATGCTTAGCCAATTCTTCTATGGATTCCATATAAATTTCTACCTTGCACCCATCAGCACCCAATATTGCCTGGCCGCGTAGCATAACGCCAAATGCAGAGGCCGTTTTAGGTTTATATTCTGCCCCTATCCCGTTTTCACTATAAAGCGCATGTATATCTTTCCCCGAATAAAGCCGCGCGGCATCACGGCCGGCTTTCAAAGGCTCATCAATGTAATATAAAATACGCCCAACAGGCACCTTATGAAAGAGCATGTCTTGGGAAAGCTCACATAACGCCATCGCCCTGTCATCAAAAATAGAATTATCCATTACTTATACATCGCCGCGATAATTTCGTCATCGGGCTTAAGCATTTCCGTCTCCAAATCCAAAATAGAATACAGCTGCCCTGCCGTTTGGATCCCGGTTAAGTCAAGCATTTTTTCTTTATAAAACACAAACACTTTAGGGACCGTTGCATTAGCATCTGAATAAGTAGTATTTTCATCTAATACAGGGTTGAAAACAGCTTGCCTGTCTGCTTTCTTAAATTTTACATACCGGATATTTTCACGCCTTAAATGTACAACGCCTTCCCTGTCTATAACTGCCGCTTTTTGTTCATTACGTTTTATAAGCCCAAACAAAGCCTTTTTTTCTATTTGGGATTCAAATAAGCTCCAGCGCCCAGCCGAGCATTTAAGTTTAATTGAACTTGCATCCGTGCCAAGTGCCTCAGCCGCTACCTCTAAAAGTTTTTCAGGCGTAGCCGCCCCGGCATTCAAATCCTTTTGCCGCAATTCTGTAGCGCCTGTAGCTATTGCGCGCAAGATATTTTTTTGGGAGTCAATTTCTATGGCTATATCCACTGTCTCCTCTTTTGCCCCTGACCGGGTAATTTGTTCTAAAGCATCTGCGCGTATTTTTTTAATATCATCCTCAGTTGGGTTTTGAACAGTACGCTCTATCTGCTCGCGCACCATAGCAAGCGCCACGCCAATAGTAGAAATATATGGGGCATTTTTGGCTACCCTGCATTTCATGTTAAGGGCGCCCGCCAGCGGGTTGACAATAACCGACCCACTGCCGCCGCCGCCAACTAATGTAATATAATCTTTCTCTAAACCATATTCGTCTATTAAATCATTAACGACTGCCGCCATCTTTTGGTTAGCAAGGCTAATAACTTGGCGTGCGGCATCCTCAGCGCTTATGCCCAAATATGTGCCGAGGGTTTGCCAAGCCGCTTTAGCCGAGTCCGCCTGGCCATACGCATAATCGCCTTCCGGTATATAATTAAGCAAGTTTGCGGCCCCCGCTAATGTAAGTGAATAGT
>JAITVM010000060.1 GCA_031285815.1 Clostridiales bacterium
GTTTTTAACTAGGCATGCCCTTTATTGGTTAGATACTATTAAAGCCTTTGCCCCCGGCTCACCTATTATAATGGTTATAAATAAAATTGACTTATGTAAAGATGCCGCTCTTAACGACGCCGAGTTGAAAGAAAAATACCCTAATTTAAAACTACCTGTAATCCGTACATCTTATTATGAAAATATAGGCTTTGATGATTTGGAAAAGATTATTGATGAAACTATTTTAAATAGTTCGGGATATAAATATTATTTTAATAAAAAATGGCTGCCGCTAAAAGAAAAATTAGAAAATATGGGCCAGCCATATATTAAAAAATCCGCCCTTTTTAAAGAAGACGAATTGGGCGGCGATAAAATCCAAGAATCCATACTAAAATATTTTAAGGATATCGGGATCTCTTATTACTACCAGGGTGAAAATATAACATTTAATTCTGAAAATATTGCAGTTTTAAAACCAGAATGGCTAACCGGCGGTATTTATAGGCTAATAATTAGGGCTCCGGAAGATAACGCTTTAATCCACCGCAAAACTATAAAAGAGATACTGGGTAAAATAAACCCAAATGACGTAAATACAAAATATACTTATAAAAAAGATGAAGAAATTGATTTTGTGTTAGACGTTATGCGGCAATTTGAAATTTCCCACAAATATAGAAATTTTGAATTTGTACCGCTTAAGCTGCCAAAAAACAAACCGGAAAAAGCAGGCAGGTTTAATAAAGAAAGCGCATTACATATATCCTGGAAAGCGGATTATTTACCCTTTAACGTAATACACCGTTTAATGGTAAAATTTTTTGATAATATAGATTTAGACTGTATTTGGCTGTATGGCGGAATATTTAAGAGCTCAAATAAATTTGCCCTAATTTATATGGATATTAATGAGCAGCAGATCGATGCCTTTGTTAATGCTGAAGAGCCTTCTGAACAAAAAGAGTATTTAAGCCAAATAAGAGAAAAATTACACGGGATAATGGACCAGTTAAATATAACTGGGTATGAAGAAAATATTCATTACTCTCTTGAAGGAAAAACAGGTAAAGTCGCTTATTTATATGTATTAGAACAGTTTTACAAAAGACCCAGCCAAGAAATATATTTGCCGGAAACCGGCCAGTATTGCTTACCAGATAAATTATTGCATACTGTATATACTGAAAAAGATGTGAAAGGGGGAATAATTGTGAATTTCGGAGATAACAATTCAAATTTTTTCGGAAATGGCAATAAAATCAATGATACTATATTTAACCCAATTAAAGGCGAGGGTAACGAAAGCATTATTACCACAACAAACGTAACAAATAAATCAGAAACATGGGCCGGCCGGCTCCCCTCTGAAGATAAAATAACCGAAGGCCAATTCGATGAATTTATTTCTTTGATAAGAGAATTTTTAGATTCTGAATATACAGACGAGCTGTACAATAAAGATACTAAGCCTATGAAGGAATTGCTTTCTGAGGTGGAAAACCAAGAAGCGGATAAAAAATATAAGTGGGTAAAGGTCAGAAATTTTTTTATTGAGGGCGTAAAAAAAATCCCAAAAACTATAGCAAGCTTCGCCTTATTCGTAGAAAAGAGCCCTACCGTTATAGGCTGGGTTAAGGAGCTACTTAAAATTTAAAATAAACCTAACGGACAAAAAAAACCGGAAAGGGCGTTAGTTTAATATACTAACCCCAATCCGGTTTTTTTATATTTGTTTGGCAATCCATTTTATAGCTTACTGTTTTACTTGTATTATTCAACTATAAGCGGCTCTTCTATCTGCACTTCTTCCACTTCCTCATCTCCAGAAGCCGCTGCCTCATCCACTTGGCTAATTGGGGGGGCTTCCGGCTCAGGTTGGCTTTGCTCGCTATCGCCGCCAGCTGAAACCGGTTCAGTAGCGCTGTTGTCTTCGTTATTCGATTCTGCCACCATTGTCCCCTCTATAACTTCAGCACGCCTTGGCCTATACACAGATGTATTAACCAATACCCTTTCGATAAGCTCGCCATTATCGTAAACAAGTTTATACAATTCGTAAGTATACCCTGTTAACGCTGACAGTTTTACTTCCCTTTGCCCTGCGGGCATAGTTTGGGAGTAAGTAATTTTTCGGCACCAGGTGGCGTTGTATCTACCAGCGCGTTAACAAATTCCAATGTACGCCCAGGGCCGTGTATCTCCTTGCCATATATATTGCAAACTACCCTGTCCGCAGATAAATAAGCTTCTACAAACAGCGGCAAATCCGTATCGTTTCTGAATTTAAGGTCTATATAGTCGCCTGCCAGAGTCGAATCAAAACCCCAATCAACATAGCCGACTTTTAAGGAATGGTTCCTTCTCTCTACTACTTCAAGCTCAGCCCTTAAAATTGCGTTATACAAAGTAGAAGAAACTTGGCAGACACCGCCGCCAATGCCTTCAATTAGTTCGCCATTTTCTATAACCGGTGCGTCCATATACCCATTTTCATAGGTAGAAGGCCCAAACTCTTTATTCGTGGAAAAAATTTCGCCCGGGTAGAGGACATAGCCATTTATTTTACTGGCGGCTACCTCCATATTTACAACCCTACCGGAACCCCTGCCTGAATAATAAGTAGAGGCTGACCCAATTAATGTTTGGGCCATCTGAAAATCTTCCGCCGTATATGTTGGCTTTATAGGCTCTGTTACAATTGTGGCTTCGCCCCCAGATAAAGAGTCAACCAATTTGCGTACTTCCGCAACAGTTTTTTCAATATCCATTTGTGCCCCGTCTACACCATTAGTTATATTGAAGCCCCCATCTGCCATTACCATAGTGGCATTAACAGGCTCAACATAAACCTCCTCTGCCAGTACAGAAATATTTTCGGTTATTAAATTAGGGTCGTATTCATAAGCCAATTTAATTACATGCGGGCTCTCTTTAAGGTCAATAACCTGGTTATAACGGTCCCTTAGTTTGCCAACCCTTGCAAATTGGTAAGCCTCTTCAACAGCTTCGCCTACATTATATGCTAGCCCAAAATCTTTAAGCGTAAAATCAAATGTTTTACCATTATTTTTTAAGGTGATTTTTTTACTTTGGGCCGGTGTGGCAACCTGGCTAATAATGCTTTGCTTGGCCTCTTCCCTAGTCATCCCGCCAACATCAACATTATCAATAAATATATTATTATAAATAGACTCTATCTGAACTGCGGCAATCATTTTCTCATGGTTATTGTTTACTATAAAACCGCCTGTTAAAGATATTGCTGCCACAATAAAAACACTGCCTAAAAAAAGTTTAAGCTTAAATTTTTTTTTGCCTTTAGCTTCCTCTGTGTTGTTCACTTCGCCACCTATAGGGCCCAATTCCAAATCTTTATCCTGATCAGCCATAATAAACCCCCTTGCTAACTATAGCAGTTATACAAATAACTGCTTTATTAAAATTATTATTCCAAAAAATTCAAATATAATTCAAATGCCATATAAATCATAAACTATTATACCAGAATAAACAACAAAATTGTCGTTTAAATAAAATTTAATATTTTAAATTTTTGTTACATATTGTGAGTAAAAATTTTTTATCAAAACTCAAGAATACTCCTGCTTCTTAGAAGGCGGGAGTACTCCACTCAATCAAAAATTGTACATGTATTTCCATATTTCCGCATTGTTTATTATATTTTCCTTGTCTTCAACCAAATAAAAACCATTTGGTTTCAAATTATTGAATTTGGTTATAATTTCTTTGGTTATTGCATTTCTACTATAAAATTGGCATTTAAATTTCGACACTATCCCCATATTTTATTATAACTTAAGCTGTTCCCGGTATTGGCTCGGTGTAATGCCCATATACCTTTTGAAAATGCGCGCAAAATAATATGCATTTTCAAAGCTTAGCATATCACTAACCTGGCTAATCAAATAATCTTTTTGCTTTAGCAGTTCGCATGCTTTTTCAACTTTTCGGCGGTTAACAAAATCCACAAAACTTTCGCCGCACTGTTTTTTAAAAATAGCCGAGAGGTACCCTGCAGAAAGGCAAATATGCTTGGCAGCATCTATAAGCGTAATCCGTTTGTCAATGTTATCATATATGAACTGTTTAACTGATTCGGCCATTTCGGCATGCCGGTATGCCCCTGGCTGCATAACGCTTTGCAGCTCATTACCGGCAGAGTCCAAAAACCGGGCAACATCCTCGCGGGTAGACAGCCGCTTGATAATGGCATACCCAGCGGTTTTGTCAGAAAAAATATCGCCGCGTTCACTATTATCCGTGCCCAAAACCTCAAAGACAGCAAAAAACATCTCTGTACAGAGCCACAATGCCTGGGATTTTTCGTGTGGGGCGAGCCGCACATGTGAGGCGGCACGCTCAAAAAGTGCTAAACAAGCAACAGTATTTTTAGCCCTCAGCTCTTTTTTTAGAATACCAGCAATTCCACTTAGCCCTAATGGAACCAGTTTTTGATGCGGCATATCGCCGTAAAATATTAATTTCTCACCCGTCATGTAAAAATAGTTTTGTAGGGCAAAAATCTGTTCGCGGCAAATGGGCAGGCTATCCGGCCCAAAAAGTTCACCCGTTGCCAAAATGCACGGCTCTATCCCTGTTATACTGGCAGATGCAGATACCAGCTTTTTATAAAAGCCTTCAACTATAGCCCTACCGTTTTTGCCGCCCCATATCAGTATAAGTGCCTGCAAACTTTGGCCATCGGGGTCGCATAAAGCAGCTACGGAAAAACAGTTTTTAGAAAGCTCCCCTAAAACTTCACCCTCCCACTGGTAAAGCTCATTGAAATCCTTATCAGTCGCCCCTTTGGCGAAAAGCCGGTCTGGATACCGCAATTGCACTGACAAAAGGCGGTACCCGTTTAAAACCCCTGTATCCAAAAATAATTCTTTAATTTCCTGTGTAACTACGTTGGATGCCAACATTGCCTTTAACCCATCTGCAATTAGCTTTGTTTCGTTAATCTGCAGCAACCCCTGTACAGCCACGGAACGGCTGTCCATACGCCGCTTATTTGCCTCAGCCTTTGCTTTCATAAGGCTTTTTGTCAGGCTTTCTTGTTCTAATTGCGTTTTAACCAAATAATCTATGGCCCGGTGCCGCAAGCTTTCCAGGGCCAGCTCAAATTCCTGCAAGTTTGTCAGCATAATAAAAACCGCTTCAGGATATAATTTTTCAGCGTTTTTCAAGAGTTCTATGCCATTCATTACCGGCATGTTTATATCAGCAATCACAATATCCGGGCGCAACGTTTTCATCACTTCAAGCGCCTGTTTTCCATTCCGTGCGTTTCCAGCCAATTCACAGCCATGTTCCTGCCAGTTTAGTATACTTTTAATACCGGCCAAAACCAAAGGTTCATCATCAACCAATAATACCCGGTACATCCGGCCCCTCCTTCTTTATGCGGACAGTCACGCGTGTAAACGCACCCGGCTCGCTTTCATATAAAAGCCCACATTCCTCACCATAAACAAGCTTAAGGCGGCTGTCCACATTATAAAGGCCCATACTCGCCATACCTTTCGGATGGGGTTTTTGACATGACTGGGCTATGAGCCGCAAATCTTCTTCGCCCATGCCTACCCCATTATCTTCTACAATAATCATTAGATAGCCACCGTCCTCCTTAGCATCTAATGTAATCTTTCCAAATTCACCGGAAGGCTCAATACCATGGAAAATAGCATTTTCTACAAGCGGCTGCAATGTGAATTTAACGATCCCATAGCCACGCAATTCTTTTGGGATGCGGTCCTCAAACTCTAAAAGTGCCATAAAGCGTACAGACTGTGTATCAATATAATCCCGGAGCAATGATAATTCTTCCTCAAGCGTTATTTTATCGCCGGTGCCTTTTGAGAGGTTTTTCAAAAGGTTGGAGAGGCTCTGGACGGTTTTTTCGATGCCGGGGTTTTTTTGAATTACAGCCATCCACCGTATCGAATCTAATGTATTATATAAAAAGTGCGGGTTCACTTGGCTTTGTAAAAGTGCGATTTCTGCATTGCGCCGCTGGACATGCATTTCCTCTGTTTCTTTCAGCAGTTTATTTATACTTACCGCCATTTCATTAATTACCCGCCCCATGTCGGCAATTTCCCCATCCCCTTTTTCAATCGACGGGTCAAAGCTAAAATCCTTTGCTGAGATCCTCCTGAGCCTTTCTGTCAAACGTTTGATAGGTTTTGTAATCAGGCTGCCCAAGAGGACTGCAAAAAGCATCGCCGTGAGCAATGATGTAAGGACGACCATAACCGTTGTGTTTAATATGGCTTTGGTATCTGCTGAGTGGGAGGTGATGTCCGTTTTGCTGTAAAGGGCCAATCCGGCATACGCCAATGGTTTCGACTGCATTTTATAAACCCGCCCATCTGAGGAAACTACTTCACCATCCAAAAGCTGCCCTAGCGGAAATTTTGCAGGCAATGAAGTTACAGCAGGAAAAACGTTGCCATCGCTACCCGCAACAAAAATACTGCCTGGTGTATATGGCGCGACAATGTCACTTATAAAATCAGGGCTCATTTCAATATACAGCCACCCGCGTTTTGCTGCCGCCGGCATTTCATATATATTGCTTAAAAACACTACACAATCATCCCCGTCAACAATCGAAGGGGCAACCGATATCATCTGGTTCAAACCCGCCTCCGTAAATTGCAGGAAAACATCGGACGCCAGCATGCGCTCTGCATCCCATATGCCATTAAATTCACGCGATACCGCACCAGCCATAACCCCATGGCTATTTACCACCATCATTTTAATAATATATGGCTCTATCGCCATCCGGGTATCTAAAAATCCCTGCAATGATTTTTGCGCCGCTAAAACATTGCGTTTTTGCGGTACTGTCAAAATTTCTGTATTACGCATGCCGCGTGCGATATCTTGATCGTAAGTGCAGGAGGCACCAAGCATAGTAAGCTCCTCCAGTACACTATTTATCCGTGTCTGAACGGATTGTAGGTTTAACCCATCGATATTCGCAGCTTTCTCTGTTATAATCCCCTCGAGGTAACGATAAAGGATCACATTTCCAAACAAACCAACAACTAGTACACAGAATGCGGAAGAAAGTATGATTTTAAGTTTTAAGCTCATGCCCCTAGCCCCTGCCTTATTATATTTCTATATACAAGTATACTACAAACCAAATGAGGGAGTAAAGATTTGATTTATATATGAAAAAAGTATTAATGTATAAAATAATATTCATTATGCACAAACCATACAAGAAAATTATGAAAATAGTATTGCATTATTAACAAATAATTCATTTACATTCTATAACCACAATGTTAAACTTTGTTTACGAAACATGGTAACAGAATTATTATGGAATAAAAAAGGAGTGTATAAAAGTGAAAAAACTATTGAGTTTATCATTATGTGCAATAATGGCTTTTAGCCTTTTGACCGGATGTGGCGGCAACACAGGCGCCGCACCAAGCGAACAAGCAGCTACAGGCAACACAACAGCCGGTTCAACCGAAGAAAGCACGGCCCCTGATGAGGGTTCAGATGCTAATACCGAAGCTGCCCCTACGACTATTAAGGTTGCCAATTGGGACACCGCCACAATGCCTTATATTACAGAAATGGTTGATGCATTTATGGCAAGCCACAGCGATATCAAAGTTGAAATCGTTGATATCCCTTCCGCAGACTATAATACAAAATTGAGCGTCATGCTAAACGGCGGTTCTGAGGTCGATGCATTCTGGATCAAAGACGGCGACACAACAAAAGGTCTAAACGATAAAGGCCAATTGGCGGACATGGCAGCCTATATTGAGCGGGATGGCGTAGACCTGGCTGATTATGCAGGTTTGGCGGAGCGTTTTATATTTGATGGCAAAACAGTAGCATTACCTGCACGTACTGATTATTATGTTCTTTTCTATAACAAAGATATTTTTGATGCAGCAAATGTGCCTTACCCTACAAACGACATGACTTGGCAGGAATGGGAAGAACTTTGTGCACAGCTGACTTCTGGCGAAGGCGCAGAAAAAATCTATGGCGGGCATTTGCATACATGGCAGGCTTGTGTCCAAAACTGGGGCGTCCAAGATGGTGCACATACTATTATGGATACTGATTACAGCTTTTTTAAACCTGCTTATGAAATGGCGATCCGGATGCAGGATGCTGGCACAATCATGGATTATGCAACATTAACCAGTGGCAGCATCCATTATTCCAGCCCGTTTCTTCAAGGTACTGTTGCAACATTGCCTATGGGGACCTGGTTTATGGCAACAATAATACAATCTAAAGATAAAGGTGAAAGTGACATCAACTGGGGCATTGCTACACTCCCACATCCGGATGGCGTTGAAGCCGGTTGGACTGTTGGCTCCGTGACACCATTTGCAATTAACGAAGCTTCCCCAAATAAAGACGCGGCATGGGA
>JAITVM010000132.1 GCA_031285815.1 Clostridiales bacterium
ATTTTTAAATATAGCCTCATTTGCTGCCGCGAATGCCGTTGTACAAATACCTGTTACCAATACTGCAGATAAAACCGTTTTCACCACAGATTTAAATTTTTTAATTTTCATTTTAACAGCCCCTTTTATTTTGTGCCTTACACAATGACAATATAACTGCGGAATGTCTTAAAGTTATAATCAAGTTATCTCTAACTTGTAAAAGTTACTGCCACCTTCGTCCCCTCCCCCGGGGATGACTCAAAAGACAGCTCTGCATTATGGCACCGGCAGATTTGTTCACAAATCGCAAGCCCTAGGCCCGCACCGCCTGACTCTTTCTTCTTCGTTTTATTTATACGGTAAAACGGTTCTTTAATGCGGCCAAGCTGTTCAATGGCAATACCTTCGCCATCGTCCTCCACTGTAATTACATGCCCCTTTTCCGAAGGGGAAGCCCGCCAAATTATATGCCCACCAACCCGGCAGGCTTTTACCGCGTTATCAGTAAGGTTTATTAATAGGCTTGTAAGTAATGTTTTATCGCCATATAAAATAGATAGTTTATGTTCATATATCAGCCCTATTTTCTTTTCCTCAAGCCTCGCTGTTAAAAATTCTTTAACCGCCCTAAACAATTCGGCGGTTTCTATTTCTTCTGCCTCTATTTGTGGTGAGTTAAGCATAGCCAATTCCAGCATGCGGCCAGCCATATCCAGTAAATGCTTGCTTTCCTTTACAATACGCCCTAAATAATCATACCTTTCTTCTTCGCTTGCGTCAGTTTTCTGTAAATATTCAGCATAGCCAAATATTGAAGTAAGAGGCGTCCGCATTTCATGGGAAAAGTTATCAACGAAATTCTGTTTTTTCTCTGACATTTCACCAAGCTGCATAATATGTTTACGGATCTCAGCTGCCATATTGTTAAAGCTCTCAGCCATTTCAGATATTTCATCATGGCCCGATATATTAATTTCGTTGCCATACTCGCCGCCAGCAATTTTTTTAGATGCTGCGGAAACCATTGACAGCGGTTTAAACGCCTTATTTAATGATAAATTGAGAAAAACAGATGATGTTAAGGAAAAAAGCATACCAACCCACAACATAATTTTTTGGGCATGCCTCCAACCAGAAATATTTTCTGAAATGTTACTTACATACAAAAGGCCATAACCTTCCGCCCCAGGCAGCCGGCCATTTACAATGGCGAATACCCCACTGCCGCTTTTCTCAACAGAAATAGTTTTTACCCCGCCCTTTGGTTTTTCTGGCTGCATAAGTGGGCCATATAAAGCGGGGGCGCTATTGTATAAAAAATTGCCCGCCTTTGTAATACCCAAATAAACACCCCGGCGCTTGTAATGTTCAGCATAAAAATTGAAAATCGGCTTTATTGCTTCTTCTAATGACCCGCTCCGCATGGAAACAGCCGCTAAGTCTTTTCCGAAAGACGAGGCAATCAAATAATGTTCGTCCACGCTATGGTTTTTTGCAGTATCCATCTGGCTGTCGAACATAAGCCAAGATATGAGGAAAAGGCCGGAATAAAACATCACCATAAACAAAATGAGTGTGGAAATAAACGTATGGTACCTCATCTTTTAACCTCCAGCCGGTATCCCATTTTGTAAACTGTTTTTATATAATTATCCAAAAAAAGTTTTTTACGTAATTTTTGTATGTGTACATCAACAGTCCTTGTATCGCCGCAATAATCATACCCCCACACCAATTCCAGTAACTTTTCACGGGACAGGGCTATGTTCCGGTTTAGGATAAGCGCCTCCAGCAAATCAAATTCTTTTGGTGTGCATTCTGTTGCCTGCCCTTTCAAAAATACTTGCCTGCTTTCAAAATCGACTTTCACCCACCCCAACTCGAAATTTTTATTGTGTTTGCCTGCCCTTCTTAAAACTGCTTCTACCCGCGCCAATAATTCCAGCATCTCAAAAGGTTTTATAATATAGTCGTCGGCCCACATTTTTAGCCCCTTGACCTTGTCATGTAGTGTATTTTTTGATGTCAAAAAAATAACGGGTATGCCTTTGGTATTTTTTATAACTTCAAAGCCGTCGGCCCCCGGGAGCATTACATCGAGCAAAATAAGGTCAAACGTATATTTTTTAAGCATATCAAGGGCAGCTTCCCCATCAAAAGCAGGCATACACTTATGTTCAACCAGCATTAAATTCTTACATATTAGTTCATTGATGCCCCCTTCATCCTCCACAACCAGAACCATAGCCATAATATCACCCTCCTTTCACACCATAATATCATCAACTTGTTATAAAGTTATAAAAAAACCACCAGTTTATAGCTGGTGGCCATGATTTTTTTTAATAGCTATTATTGAGTTAATATAGATTTTGGGTCAACTGCCTGGTCATTTTTTGAAACTTTAAAATTTAAATGGCTACCGAGCAAAACATTATATTTTGTTGGTGCACCAACACTGCCGATGACTTGCCCAGCTTTTACTACATCGCCCTCTTTAACAAGAATATTATCATCTTGCAATTGGCTGTATGTAGTTAACCAGCCATCCCCATTATCGATAACTACTTTCTGCCCGTCACGTTCGTCTGCGGCGATACTTTGTACCACACCATCAGCAGCAGCTTTTACTTCTGCACCTATATGGGATTGTATAGCGATTGAATCATTGGTCCTAAATAACTCTAAAGTTTTATCGAACACAACAGTATCAACGCTATAGTCCATCAGAATTTCACCGATAACTGGCCAATTCATTTTTCCTGTTGCCAGGAAAGAAGATGTTTCAGCATTAGCACTTTCTTGAGCCGAATCATTGCTTGCCCCTTCTTGATCCGTTTCGGTGCTCGCCCCTTCTTGGCCCGTTTCGGCATTTGCTTCTTCTTGGCCCGTTTCGCTGTTTGCCTCTTCTTGCACTGCGCTGCTGTCTACTTCCCCGCTAACGTTTTCATTATCTGTGGATTCAGCCTTTTTCTCGCCATCGCCACTTTGTTCTGGCGCCTTCTCTTCTGGCTTTGCTTCCGGGGGCTTGCTACTGTCTTTATTAGAAGAATCAGCATTAGGTTCCGGTGCCTTAGATGGGGCCGGCGTTTCAGCGGGCTTGTCATTCCTGGCTGATAAACTTGTCCCCGCCGTATTATCAGGGGCGGCTACATAACTATTATCCTTACCTTCGATAGACTCCTGTGCCCCAATATTCACATCCCTAACGTTAGCTTGCCTGGTGGAAGCCGTGCCATCATTAGTGCCTTTTGTTTCAGCGGAATTATTATAATTGATAGCAATGGCTACAACTACCAAAATCCCGACACAAGATAATAGGGCAAGATAGAACCCTTTCATTCTTGAGGAACTATCTTTTGTTCCAAAATCATTTTTCATTAGTCTTACACCTCCAACAATATTATTAACGGAGGCAAAAATTATTATACATATTTTTCTATTTATAGTATAAAATGTTTTAACAAAAAAATTTATTTTTCTACCCTATTTTTTGTATTTCTACACCTTGATAGTAATGCTTCAAAATATCTTTATAGCCATAGCCTTGTTCCGCCATTAAATCGGCACCTGTTTGGCTCATGCCAACCCCATGGCCATATCCCCTTGTAGTAAAAATAATTTCGCTGCCACTTTTGCCCACAGAAAAATATGGGCTCCTAAGGCCAAGAAGCCCCCTTAAGCCGATAGCATCTATTTTTATGCCTTTTATTTCCGCCGATTTAACATAGCCTGCTTCATCTGCTTCTAATATTTGAAAGCTGTCTAAAAAGTTTATATCCCCAAATTCAACCTCTTTATAATTTTCCGTAAAAATACTTTTAAGTTCAGTTTCCGTAAACTTTTTTACAGATATGTAGCCCTGGGCATTTTCATCTAAACTGCTATCTACACTTTTTAGGTACGGCAAGTCCTCTTGCCAGGCATTTCTGGCATATTCTGTTTTCCCAGCGCTCATAGAATGGAACACGGCCTCTATCGGCTCGCCATCATAAACTATAATTTCAGATTCTGTATCTTTTACGGCTTTGGATATTTTATCATAATACAGATCAAATTTACCCCCCCATTTATCATTCATTTCTTCTTCTGTAATAAATGCTTGCCCTATATTTTCGATGCTGCTGCCTTTATGTTTATATGCATATGTGCGTGAAGCAACCGCTTGGGCCTTAAGCGCCTCTTCTTCGAATAAAGCCGGCATCTCTGCCGCAACAACGCCAATAACATAAGCCTCTACAGGCATGCCTTCTATAAATATGCTATTGCTTTCGGCAACTGGCAGTTCTAACGTGGTTTCGAAAATAGGCAGCCCCATTGGGCTGGGGGTATTTTTTAATACTACCGCCGTTACTATATAAGGGAGCGCTATTAGCATAAAGATTGCCCCTACTAACAATAAAATTATTTTTTTCAAGCTAGCCACCCACATAATATAAATTTCTACGCCCAGGGTTTTAGAAAAACACTAAAGCCCATGGGCACAACTATACCTAAATGTATATTAAATTATGTGCCGTATTATTCATTCCATACGGATTTTTGCGCCTAATGATTTCAGTTTATCTTCAAAATTATAATAACCCCTTATTATATGGTGGATATCGCTTATTTCAGTTTCCCCGTCCGCAACAAGTGCCGCCAATATGAGGCCTGCCCCCGCCCTTAAGTCTGTGGCACGCACTTTCGCGCCCGTAAGCGAATCAACACCTTCTATTACCGCTGACCTGCTGTCTATTTTAATTTCTGCACCCATCCTTTTTAATTCGCTTACATGCATGAACCGGTTTTCGAATACCGTCTCTGTTACTACCGAGCTGCCTTTTACTACGGATAAAAGTGCCATAAAAGGCGCTTGCATATCTGTAGGGAACCCAGGGTAAGGCATAGTTTTTATATCTACACAATTTTGTATGCCCACACACGAAACCCTTAAACCCCCCTCCGCCTCTTCAATTAAACAATTCATCTCTTTTAGTTTTGCAATAACCGGTTTTAGGTGCTCGGATATTGCATTTTTTAAAATTATATCCCCTTTAGTTATTGCTGAAGCTATCATAAAAGTCCCTGCCTCTATCCTATCGGGAATTATTTTGTGTTGGGATGGGTGCAAGTATTTTACACCATGTATCGTGATTGTGTCTGTACCTTCGCCTTCTATATTTGCCCCGCATGCATTAAGGAAGTTCGCTAAATCTACAATTTCCGGTTCAACAGCGCAGTTTTGGATTTTTGTCTCGCCTTCAGCCAAGACAGCCGCCATCATGATATTTTCTGTAGCCCCAACAGAGGGGAAATCTAAATATATCTCGGACCCAGCTAGCCTACTGGCACTTACTTCTACAAACCCATGCTCTAGGGAAACTTTTGCACCAAGCGCCAGAAAGCCCTTCAAATGTAAATCCACAGGCCTTGACCCTATTTGGCACCCACCGGGCAAAGGTACTTTAGCATGCCCAAACCGTGACAAAAGTGGCCCTGTAATTAAAAAAGATGCCCTCATTTTAGTTACTAGGTCAAACGGGGCCTCTTTATTAAAAATATTTTTGCTGTTTATTTTCATATGTGAATTGCCTTTATCCCAATCTATTGTTACGCCAAATTCAGAGAGGATAGAAAACATTACAGAAACATCGCTTAAATCTGGTATTCCATTTAAAATATGCGTTTCACCTGACATGAGTGTTGAGGCCATAACCGGCAGTACCGAGTTCTTTGAGCCACCTATATTTACAAACCCTTTTAAGGGCGGGGATTTTTCAACAAAAAATTTTTCCATATCGCCACCACCAATTAAAATATTATTGTATGTTTTTATTATTGCCATTATAATTTTTTATATATACAATTAGTAATTATTTTTTATATTAAGCGGCCCAAAAAAAATAGCCGCTTTACAAATATAATAATAAATTGCTATAATAAAGGCTTATTATGGAAAGGTTTTAAAAATCAAATATTAGTCGGGGAGGTAGGCCCATGGGGCATTTAACAAGCAAGGATGCCTACAAGAATTTAGAAGATAGGATTAATTGGTTTACACAAGGCGCACCCGTTTCAGGCAGCTTATATAAAATATTACAAATATTATATACCGAAAGTGAAGCGAAACGGGTTTCACAATTGCCCATACGGCCGTTTACCGCAAAAAAAGCCGCAAAAATTTGGGGCATTAGCGAATCAAAAGCCGGGCAATATTTAGAAGGCTTGTGTAATAAAGCGCTGCTTGTTGATTCATTCTATAAAGGGGAACGCCAATTTGTAATGCCGCCGCCCATGGCCGGCTTTATTGAATTCGCATTAATGCGCACAAGGGTCGATATTGACCAAAAATATTTAAGCGGGTTATATTATCAATACATGAACGTAGAAGAGGATTTTGTTAAGGATTTATTTTATTCAACAGAAACGTTCCTTGGCCGGGTTTTTGTCCAAGAGCCCGTTTTGGCTAACAGTAAAACAATACACATTTTAGATTATGAAAAAGCAACCCACATTATTGAAGGCGCTTCACACATAGGCCTTGGGCTTTGTTACTGCAGGCATAAAATGATGCATGCCGGGCACCCATGTGATATAGGGGCCCCTTTGGATGTCTGCCTAACATTTGGCAATGTTGCACGCTCGCTGGCCGAAAACGGGCAGCATGCAAGGTTAATCGATAAAAAAGAAGCCATGGATGTATTGGCCCGCTCATATGAGTCAAACCTGGTACAGATTGGCGAAAATGTCCGTGAACAGCCAGCTTTCATATGTAATTGCTGCGGCTGTTGCTGTGAAGCTTTACAAGCCGCAAGAAAATTTAGCCCATCCCACCCAGTTGCCACTACAAATTTTATCCCAAAAATATTAAACGGATGTA
>JAITVM010000157.1 GCA_031285815.1 Clostridiales bacterium
ACCCCCCCCCCGCCATTAAACCCGCAGGATGAAATAATTAATGCCATTATAAAAATCCTTTTTAATTTCACAGCACCACCGCATTCAATATTTTTTTAGTTGCAAAATAACGGTAACAGTTTTTTATGTTTGCCCAGTCTGGTAAATAGGTGTAAAGACTTTTTCTTCTTTCCCAACCGCCTGCCTGTTATGCTGCACCATAGCCTTTTCAATAAATTCAACCTGGGACTGTATAAATTCTTTCCCCCTGCGGTCTATACGTATATAAGTGCCGTCTGCTTGCAGCGACCTTAACTTAACGGTGTCTGACAAAGTAATATTAAGTATATCCATAATTTTATTCTTTAGCGCCTTATCTTCTATATGAAATGAAATTTCCACACGCCTATTTAAATTCCTAGGCATCCAGTCTGCAGATGACAACAAAACAAAAGGGTTTTTATTATTTGCAAAATAAAATATCCTACTATGTTCCAAGTACCTGTCAACTATACTAAATACCTCAATATTTTCGCTAATACCTTGTACCCCAGGCCGCAAACAGCAAATGCCGCGGACAATTAATTTTATTTTTACCCCGGCCTGGGACGCTAAATACAGCTTCTTAATTATCCCTTTATCAACTAGCGAATTCATTTTAGCAATTATTAGCCCCTCGGCGCCTTCAATTTTATTGCGTATCTCGTTATCTATATAATCCTCAAACTGTTTGCGCAAAGTTATCGGGGCGACAGCTATTTTTTTAAGCTTATAGTTAGTCGAATATCCCGTTAATAAATTAAAAAGGGTTGATATATCCTGCCCAAATGTTTCTTTAGATGTAAAATAGCCTATGTCCGTATAAATTTTCGCTGTACTGTCATTATAATTCCCTGTCCCTAAATGGACATACCTCATAATCCTGCCGGACTCTTTCCTTACTACGAGGCAAGCTTTACAGTGGGTTTTTAAGCCAACCAGCCCATATACAACATGGCATCCAGCTTTTTCAAGCTTCCTAGCCCATACGATATTATTTTCTTCATCAAACCGGGCTTTTAATTCAACTAACACTGTGACCTGTTTCCCTTTTTCCGCAGCTTTTATCAGCGCTGAAACTATTGGCGAATTACCAGAGACCCTGTATAAAGTTTGTTTAATCGCAAGCACCTTCTCGTCATTTGCTGCTGCGTTAACGAAATTTATCACACAATCAAAGGATTCATATGGGTGGTGCACCAATATATCTTTTTCCCTTATAGCATCAAATATGCCTTTGCCCTCAAAATCAGATAGCGGTGCAGGTATATATAGTGGGTTTTTATATTCATCACAACCGCTTTGGTTTATAAATGAAAACCAAAGCGTATGGTCAAGCGGCCCTTGGATTTCATAAATATCTTCCGGGTCAAGCTCAAAATTTTTTTTCAAATACGCTACCAGGTGCGGTGACATTTTCTTTTCTACTTCAAGCCTAACAGGGTACCCCCACTTCCTCCTTTTTATAGAATCTTCTATTTCCTTTAATAGGTCTTCAGAATCTTCTTCGTCAATATCTAGATACGAATTGCGCGTTACCCTGAAACAAAAAACGTTAAGTACATCGTGCCCTTCAAATAGTGCATTTATATATTTTTTTATTAGCGACTCCAGCAAAAAATATTCTTTCTTGCCCGGCTCCGGCCCAGCCAATTCAATAATCCTCGGGATTACAGTCGGCACCTGCATAAGGGCTATTAAGTTCTCTTCTTCGCCCTTAAGCTCAATGATCAAATTAAGCGATTTATTATTTAGCAGTGGGAACGGCCGGCTCTGGTCAATTGCCATTGGTGTTAATATCGGGAACACAGTTGAAAAAAAATAATCTTTTAATTGGCTTTTCTGCCCTTTCGATAACTCTTTATACTGCAAAAAATAAAAACCCTGTTTTTCTAGCGCCGGCAATAGTGAGCGCGTTAAGCAATTGTTTTGCTTTACACACATTTCGTGTACCTTTGCACTAATGGCCATAAGCTGCGCTTTTGCTGACAGGCCTGTAGCATCTTTGCCAGAAAACTCCGCAACCACTTGGTCCATAAGCCCGCTTACCCTTACCATGAAAAATTCGTCTAAGTTATTTGATGCAATCGCTAAAAACTTAAGCCGCTCAAATAATAAATTAGTTTTATCGTTCGCTTCCTCTAAAACACGGCCATTAAATTCAAGCCAGCTCAATTCACGGTTTATATAATACCTAGGATCATCCAAATTAATTCACCCTCTTTAATCTGATTACAATTTTTAAGCCAAAAACCTCTTCAAAAAACTTCCCTTTTGTTTTAAGCGCCCATTGTTCCAGCTCAGTATTCCGGTTAGAATTTAAAGTAAAAACCAGTTCCCCGCCTTCAACTTTTACATCTATCTCTTTAAATTTCTGCCTGTGGGCACAGTCTAATGCGTCTGCCATACGCAAAATGGCCGCTAATTTTGCAACAAGCACTTTATCTTTTTGCCCAAGCCCCCTATAATTGTCATAAGTTTCTGCCGGGACAGCATTAGAGTGAAAAAACGAGATATTGGCTATAAGCTCCTTATCACGGTCTGATACGCCTAACATAGCCGATGCTTTTATAATATTATAAGAATGGGCATAATGCCCCTTTGATTCAATATAATGGCCAACATCATGCAAAACTGCTGCCAAGTTTAGGATAAGCTTCTCCCCTTTATAAAGGCCATGTACTTTTTTCAGCCTATCAAAGATCATAAGTGCGTATTTCTCAACAAATTCATAATGCTTTATATTAGCGCTATATTTAGCTGCAATAGTTTTAGCGTAAGAAAGCGCATTTCTATTAATATCATCTGAAACTTTTTGAAAATCCCCATTAAAAAGTTTTTCAAAGCATATGCTGTCTGTCAAAAAAACAAGGGGCGCTATTATCTCTTTAGCGTTTGTGAATTTGAATAAATTTTTGTATAGGCACAGTGCGGGTAATAAAATTTCAGCCCTATCCAAACTAATATTATATTCTGAACAAATATTTTCAACAGTTTTATGTTTAACATTATCAAATAATTTAAGGAACCCTTCTTTTGGTATAACTAAAAAAGAATCCACAGCTTTTACGCCACACAAATCGCCTATTAGTGAAATCTCGCTGCCTGCGGCTATAAAATATGATATTTTGTGTTTTATCAAGTTTGAAAACGAATCCGTAAACGATTCAATATAATCGTCGACTATCTTATAAAATTCCCGCGAATAATCTTGTATATCTTCAAAGACTTCAAAAACCCTTAATGCCCCTAGGTTAATATTTTGGGTAAAAATAATTTTTTCATTTTGTAAAATATTAAACCCTATATTAGCGGACCCTATATAAACAAGCATTGAAGATTGTTTGTATGCCTTGTCTAAAAGGTGGAGCATAATTTTATATATATAAACTTTCTCTTGTGTATCGTCAAATACGTTAATCTCTACGCCAGTTTTTATTTTTATTTGGTCTAAAATATAATTGCGGTTAGTCGCTTCCCTTATTGCCGTAGTAGCTATAACAGAATAATCTTCTACACCATATTCAGATAGGACCTGTAAAAAGTTATTTATTACCTCACAGGCCTGCACAACTTTTTCAAAATTTACCTTCCCCATATTAAATGTGTCCCTGCCCAAACTCAGGGGGTACCTCAAAGTCTCTATGAATTTCATTTTGCTGTTTTCGCGCTGGGCTATCCGTAGGTTTAACTCATTAGAACCGAGGTTTATTACACCAAATGTTTTTGGCTTGTTCATAAAAATCCCCTTTTACCTTATATACCAAATCCGGCCCGGCTTGGTGTTTTGTAACCAAAACCCCTATGCCAAACAGGTTTGCCCTAGTTGTATGTTAGCCAATAATTTAAGCACCGTGCTTATGTTTTAATTATATCAACAATTCCAAATTAAAGCTATTTCTAATAATTATAGGTTTACAAAAAGCACCCGGTTTGCCCAGGCGCTTTTAAAGTATAAAAAATATTTATTTATAAGTAGCTAATGGTGTGCTAGTTATACTGCGGCTAGCTAAACCACTTCTTGAAGCAATTGGGTCCAAAACAGACCTGGCCCCGTTATTTCCCCTTACATAATCCATCTTAGTATTTATAGGGTTATAATCCCTTCCATAAACCCGTGCGTCAAAAGCATCGTTATCCCTGCCAACAATACCACTGCGCCCATTGCTGTTACTACTGGCGTTATTAAAGCGTACAGGCCTTTTAATAGTTTGGCTTGTTGTTTGGTTATTGTAAATAGGTTTATTTGTAGACAGCCTATTATCCGAACTATTAGAAGTTATATTGATGCTTCTTTTCAACGGCTGGGTAGCATCCCTTGTAACCCTAGTTTTTTGCCCAGCATTATTATTTTGGATTGCAGTATTGGCACGGCTTACTTTGTTTTTTGATATTTGCCTATTAGCTGCCCCGGTTATGTTTTTATCTGTAATTGTTTTTTTTGTTTGGCTATTTTTAATATTACCTGAATATGTGCGGCCTACACTGGGTGTATTGTACGTGTATCCGCCCCCTGTTGCTGTGCCACGGTTTAAACTTTTTGCCTTAACAGCTTCTGTTGGGTAAACCCGGCCCAAGGCCCTTGTATCTTTGCCATATATATCCCCACTGTTATTAGAAACCCTATAACCACGGCGTGTACTTGTTATACTGTTCCTAAAACGGTTGCCATTAGAATTATTGTAGTTGCCGTATGGCTGATAAGAAGACGTACAAGCAGTCAGCGTTAGCATTAAAGCTATGGCACCTGATATGATAACATTTCTTTTCAATTAAATAACCCCCTAATTGTTAATATGGATTCAACCACTGTTGCCAATCCATCCCACAAAAATTTCAAATGGGGCAATAATTTTATTAAATATGAGTTTTAATAAAACCATTGCGAATATATTATTTGCCTACCGCAAAAAATAATCCTATATTTAAAATGGTTTTAATTCTAATAATTACTATGGCGTTCTTGATATATTTGTTAACCATTTAATTTTTAAACTGGGGTTATATTGTTGACGATTTATCCCAATAAAAATATAATATATTAAAACGTGGGTACACATAGTTTTTTTAAAACACTAAAGGGCCCCATTAAACTTTGTCGATAACCATTTAAGCTTGCCCACATATACGCAAATATAATTTCAAAGGTGGTAAATAATATGTTCGACAAAAGAGCGAGCGGGATTTTAGTCCATCCTACATCTTTTCCTAGTGAATACGGTATTGGCGACTTCGGCCCCTCTGCTTATGAATTTATTAATTTTTTAAGGGATTCAAACCAAAAAGTATGGCAAATACTTCCTTTAACCCCAACAAGTTCTGGCAACTCACCATACTCTTCCTTCTCTGCTTTTGCTGGCAACCCCTTATTGATTAGCCCAGATATTTTAGTCAATAAAGGCCTTTTAAGTAAAAGCGATGTAAGCCACGAATATTTTAATGATAGGAAGGTCGAGTATGGCAAAGTTAATAAATTTAAATCTAAAATATTTAGGATAGCATTTAATAATTTCAAAAAAGCGGCTAACCCAGATTTTGAAAACTTTTGTTCTGAAAATAAATACTGGCTAGATAGTTATTGTTTGTTCATTTCTATAAAAGAATACTTTATCTCACAGAGGAAAATTTCCTTAGACCAAAACGATTTTCAAGCTTTTGAGTCAAAATTTAAAAACAAACTTAAACCGCAAGAAATTAGTTCTTATTACTATGGCGGCGCATGGATTAGCTGGCCAGGCAGCCTGCCAAAATGTGCCGCCGCATCTCTTGATATATACAGCGGTATTTTAAGCGAAGAAATTTATTACCACAAATTTTTGCAATACGAATTTTTTGGGCAATGGCAAAAACTAAAACTATATGCCAATAATAACGGGGTCCGGGTCATTGGTGACTTGCCGATATTTGTTGCATATGATAGCTGCGATGTATGGGCTAACAAAAATTTGTTTAAATTAGGGCCCGATGCCCTGCCTTTAAAAGTAGCCGGCGTCCCGCCTGACTATTTTTCTTCCACTGGCCAGCTCTGGGGCAACCCTGTCTATGATTGGGAAGCTAATAAAAAAGAAAGTTATAAATGGTGGCTACAAAGGGCTGCGCATAATTTCAAATTAGCAGATATTTTAAGGATAGACCATTTCCGTGGTTTTGACTCTTATTGGGAAGTACCTTTTGGAAATGAAACAGCATTAGATGGTATGTGGGCAAAGGGCCCAAAACATGATTTTTTCAAAGCGTTAAAATCGGAACTTGGCGATAAGGAGATCATCGCTGAAGACCTAGGCCTATTGACGCCTGATGTTGAGAAATTGCGTTCTGACCTTGGGTTCCCCGGTATGAAAATTTTGCAGTTCGCATTTGGGTATGATAAACAAAACAGTTATTTACCACATAATTTAAAAGAGGCGAACAGCGTTATTTATACAGGCACACATGACAATGACACAACAAGGGGCTGGTATAACACAGCAGACCCGGAGGCAAAGCACCATTACAGAAAATATTTGAATGTCAGCGGTGAAAATGTTTCTTGGGATTTTATCCGCATAGCATTTAACTCCATAGCAAATTTGGCCGTTATACCTATCCAAGATATAATGTCTTTAGGGGAAGAAGATAGGATGAATACCCCAGGCGTGCCTTTTGGGAATTGGTGTTTCCGCTATACTAAAGAGATGCTTTATGATAATTACGATTATTATGCACAAGGCTTAAAAGAGCTAAATGAATGTTTTAACCGTAATATTTTTGTATAGTTAAAAGCCTAAATTAAGAAAAAAAAATTATTATGCCAACTTTAAACCCTAGTACAGTGTGCTGGGGTTTTTCAGCCCCAAAACACAACTTGCCCCTTACAGGTTTAAAAGCATGTTTAGCCTTATTACAAAATATAAAATTAAGCCATGTTCCCCTTTACTTTTTAACATAGTTTATATATTATAGTAATAATATATATTTAGTGGTTAATGCTTATTTTTCGACAAGTATAATAATTATTTTATACTTTGGCATGGGGGGATTATTATTTGTTAAAGCTGCTAATCGGCCGGATTTTTGGGCTAAATACAAATGAAGGTTATAAATTATACCAGTTTGATTCAAATATACAGCGTTTCAAAATTTTTTCGGTTGGGGCCGCTATTATTAATTTCCTTCTGCTGCTCAGCAACTTCTTTAGTTTCGATATCTTCATTGCCAGTATCCATATTATTTATATAATTGCCAGCCTATTATTTTATCAGAAATTCAAAGCCCAGGCTATTGTGCCAGCTAATTCTAAAACTAATAATTATAGCCCTACTTTTATTTTTCTATATATCCTAATAATAGGCATACTCCAGCTCTTATTATTTTGGCGCGATGTTAACTCTACTGGGAATAGCTATAATATCATTTTGCTAATTGGCATATTAGTACTTATCCCTGACCTGGACTTTTATATTACTTCTTTTTACCTATCATCATTTTTGTTAATATCAGCTATAATAGCCCTAACAAATAAATATTTTGCCTACTACCCAAAGATAATTTTTGACCTGTCTACGTTTTACTTAATTGGGTTTATAGTCGCCTTTTTTAATTCGAATAGGGGCTATAACCTTTTTGAGCGTAGCGAGCAGTTAAAAAAAGCAAACGAACTTTTAGCTATGCTAGTTGTAACAGATAATTTAACATCTTTACATAACCGCCGTGCATTTGAGGAAAACTTTTACAGCCTATGGCTCAATTGCAAACGTGCGGAAAAACCATTTAGCATATTAATGATAGATGTAGATAATTTCAAATCGTACAATGATACCTTAGGGCACCCTGCCGGCGACAAAGCGCTAATCGCAATTTCGAGTATTATGCGGAAGTCCTTGCGCCGCGCCACAGATTTTCTCGCTAGGTATGGCGGCGAAGAATTTGTCATACTTTTACCATTTACGCCACGTGAAAACGCTATTGATATTGCTGAAAATATCCGTGCAGATATTGAAAAAGAAGGGATATCCCACCCAAAAAACCAAGCATCTGAGTTTGTAACAGTAAGCATAGGTGTCTCTTCAATGGTCCCTAATGATAGCTACAGCCGGAACTCGTTGCTTATTACAGCAGACGAAGCTTTATACCAAGCAAAAATAATGGGCAAAAATAAAGTACACTATAAAAGTTTGGTAGAAGCAATTTTTGAACACGAACTATAAACCCTTAAACAAACAGCATATAAAACCGTGTTGTTTGTTTTTTTTACAAAAAAAATTCTACCCGCCTAAGAAGTAGAATTTTATAACCAAAAAGCCACCTACGGCATCTATGCAATACAGCCGCCGGTTTGATGCTATACTAATTCAATAATAACCTCCATCGCCCCGTCGCCTTTCCTTGGGCCGATTTTAACCATTCGTGTATAGCCGCCATTACGGTCAACATATTTTGGCGCAACCTCATCAAAAAGTTTGTTCGCCATATCAATCTTTACAGAGGACGTACGTTTTTTAAAAGGCCTATTTTGTTCGTTTAAAGGCACCTCTGTAACAGTATAAAGTACCGAATATATTTTCCTTCTAGCATTAAGCCTCGAAGGCATATCTTTTTTATAAGTCTTTTCAACTTCATTAAACACAGTTACTTTTTTACCATTAACCACTTCTTTTACACGTTTGCCGGAAGCGTCTTTTTTAGGGACTTTAACTGTCTTAGTAACCATTTCAAAATTATCTTTCTCTTTTTTTGAAATTGTTATAAGCCTCTCAGCAATTTTACGGACTTCCTTTGCCCTAGTATCAGTGGTCCTGATTTTCCCGTGATATAATAAATTGGTAGCTAAACTCCTGAGCATAGCCTTACGCACATTGGTTGCGCGGCCAAGTTTTCTATAACCAGGCATAACAAAACCCTCCTTTATTATTCTTCAGTAGATCTTAAATTGAGACCTAAATCAGACATTTTATTCAATACTTCTTCCAACGATTTGCGCCCGAGGTTCCGGACCTTCATCATATCCTCTTCTGTTTTATTAACCAAATCTTCTACAGTATTTATCCCGGCCCGTTTTAAACAGTTATAGGAACGTACAGAGAGGTCAAGCTCTTCGATACTCATCTCGAGAACTTTTTCTTTTTTGCCATCTTCTTTTTCGACCATAATTTCAGTATTGCGTGCATTATCAGTAAGGTCTACAAAAAGATTTAAGTGTTCGCTTAGGATTTTAGCGCCTAAGCTAATAGCGCCTTCAGGAAGAATAGTACCATTTGTCCAAACCTCAATTGTTAATCTATCATAATCGGTTACCTGGCCCACACGTGTGTTTTCCACACTAAAATTAACTCTTCTTACAGGTGTGAATAATGAGTCAATGGGGATAATGCCTATCGGCTGTTCCGGTTTTTTATTCTTTTCTGCACCGACATAGCCGCGCCCTTTGGTTATCGTCATTTCAATAAACAGCTTAGAATCTGAGCCGCTCAAACTCGCTATGTGTAAATCCGGGTTTAAAATCTCGATATCGGAATCAACCTTGATGTCCCTTGCATAAACTTCGGTTTCACCCACAGCATCGATATACGCTATCTTTGAATCAATAGATTCACTGTTGTTTTTAACATGTAGCTCTTTCAAGCTAAAAATAATTTCTGTTACATCCTCTTTAACACCCGGAATTACACTAAACTCATGAAACACGCCATCTATTTTAATACTACTGACCGCAGCCCCAGGCAGGCTTGATAGCAATATACGCCTGAGCGAATTGCCCAGCGTTGTGCCATAGCCCCTTTCCAGAGGTTCAATTATAAACCGCCCGTAAGTGCCATCTGATGATGCCTCATCAATTTCAATGCGAGGTTTTTCAAATTCAAACACGCACTCTAACCTCCCTTGAAGAACCTAATTATTTAGAATACAACTCAACAATAAGAGTCTCGTGTACAGGGATATCAATTTGATCCCTATTCGGAAACCCTTTAACAGTACCGCTTAAATTTTCGTGATTCGCCTCAAGCCATTCTGGTACTATCCTAAAATCTGTAACATCAAGAATATCTTTAAACCTCTGCATAGGTTTAGATTTTTCTTTTATTTCAATAACATCGCCAATTTTTAAAATATATGATGGGATGTTAACTTTTTTGCCATTGACCCTTATGTGGTTATGCCTAACAACCTGGCGTGCTTCTGTACGCGAGCGCCCATAGCCCATCCTGTAGACAGCATTATCAAGCCTTAATTCTAATAAGCGCAATAAATTTTCACCTGTTATGCCAGCTTGCCTTTCAGCAATACCATAATACTTCCTGAATTGGGCTTCCAAAACGCCATAAATTCTTTTTGCTTTTTGTTTTTCCCTAAGCTGGGTGCCGTATTCAGATACTTTTTTCCTAGCTGCGCCATGTTGGCCTGGGGCTAATACAGCGCTATTCTTGACCCTTTTTTTAACCGAGCAAACAGGCTTTGAACATCTTTCACCTTTTAGAAAAAGCTGTTCGCCTTCCCTACGGCAAAGCCTGCAAACTGGTCCAATATACCTAGCCATCTATAAATGCACCTCCTGATAAATCAAACTCTTCTACGTTTCGGTGGCCTACACCCATTGTGTGGGACAGGCGTTACATCTTTGATCATCGTAACATCGAGCCCTGCTGACTGCAAAGCGCGGATAGCCGCTTCCCTGCCGCTCCCTGGCCCTTTTACAAAAACCTCGACAGTTTTAAGGCCATATTCCATAGCTGCGGCCGCTGCAGTATCAGCTGCCATTTGTGCAGCGTATGGGGTAGATTTTCTTGACCCCCTAAAGCCCAGCTGCCCAGCAGAAGCCCAAGATAAAGCGTTTCCTGCGGCATCAGTCAAAGTTACTATAGTATTGTTAAATGTAGATTGGATATGAGCCTGGCCACGGTCTACAAATTTCTTGTCGCGGCGTTTACGCCCAGCAGTTTTTTTAACTTGTTTTCTTGCCATTTAGTAAAAACCTCCTTATCTATAGCAACCCCATATTAATTAACAACTACCCAAATTTAAATAGGTATTTTAAAAAAACGGGATTGCCCTATTATTTCTTCTTGTTAGCAATAGTCCTAGCCGGGCCTTTTCTAGTCCTGGCATTAGTTTTGGTCCTTTGCCCCCTTACAGGAAGGCCCCTACGGTGCCTTATGCCCCTATAGCAGCCTATCTCTATTAAGCGTTTGATATTAAGCGCAGTTTCCCTACGCAAATCGCCTTCTACTGTCTGGGTTTTATCAATTTGGTCACGGATCCTGCCTACTTCGTCGTCAGTTAGGTCCCTAACCCTAGTATCTAAATTAACATCCGCCGCTTTTAGAATCCTTTTTGCGCTGGACCTGCCGATACCAAAAATATATGTGAGCCCGATTTCTACGCGTTTTTCCCTTGGTAAGTCAACACCTGCAATACGTGCCATCTAATTTTTGCACCTCCAAATAAATCTATATAGAATACTCAACCTTGTCTTTGTTTGTGCTTAGGGTTCACGCAAATAACCCTTATAGCGCCCTTCCTCTTAATTATCTTACATTTTTCGCAAATAGGTTTAACTGATGGCCTAACCTTCACCTTAAACACTCCTTTTTTATTTATCTCTCCAGATAATCCTGCCCTTAGATAAGTCATAAGGGGATATTTGGAGCAAAACTTTATCACCAGGGATGATACGTATAAAATTCATCCTCAATTTTCCAGAAATATGGGCAAGCACTTTATGCCCATTCTCCAGCTCTACAAAAAATTGGGCGTTAGGTAATTTTTCTAGAACGACACCTTCTATTTCTATAACATCCTCTTTAGACAAATCAAACTTCCTCCTTACAACGATTCACACCAAAAAGCAGCAATACCTTTCTAATATCCGAATCCAAGGTATATTCGGCATTCAAAAGCTTGTTTTTTAAATCCTGGTCTATAAATTTGGTTAATTGAATATGCTTTAATTTTTTCTTTTTGGGCCTATCGACCACCCTTAATTTGCCGTCCGCTAAAAAAACATATTCACTGCTAATATTTATTATAACAAAAGCCTTACCTTTGTCACGCCCATTTTTAGAAAATACTATTTGGCCAACTGAAATCATATTATCACCTTAATGTTAAAATAAGCGGCTCGCCATCAGTAATGACGACCGTATTTTCATAGTGGGCAGATAATTTCTTATCCTTAGTAATAACCGTCCAGCCATCTGCAAGGATTATAACATTATATACACCTTCGTTAACCATCGGCTCAATAGCAAGCGCCATCCCTTTACAAAGTTTAGGGCCGCGCTTTTTTTGTTTGTAGTGTGGGATTTGTGGGTCTTCATGCATTGATTTCCCTATCCCATGGCCAACAAAATCCCTTACGCACGAAAAGCCGAAGCTTGTTACATAATCCTCAATGGCTTCAGATATTTCAAACAGGTGTGACCCGTCCTTTGCATGTTTAACCCCTTCGAAAAAAGACTGCTTTGTAACTTCAATAAGCTTCATCGCGTTATCAGGCACATTTTCGCCGACAGGGAATGTTCTTGCTGCATCCCCATGATAACCGTTTATATAAGCCCCGATATCAATACCAATAATATCGCCATCTTTTAACTTTTTTAAACCCGGTATGCCATGTATTACCTCTTCGTTTATAGCAGTACAAATAGACGCAGGGTACCCATTATAGCCTTTGAATGAAGGCACCGCGCCTTTACTCAGAATAAATTCCTCTGCTATAGTGTCAAGTTCTTTAGTAGTTACCCCAGGCCGTATTTCTTTTTCTAATAGTTCAAAAGCTTCAGCAACTATAGAAGAAGCAATCTTCATTTTTTCAATTTGTTGTCCGCCTTTTATCAATATAGCCATTAATAGCCCCCTCTCATAGTATTATTCACATAGGTTAGAACGGCGCACCTAACCCATAAATAATAATATAATTACGCTTAAGTGAAAATAAATTGCATCTTATATATAAAACCCATCATATGATATTAGCTTAAAAATCCTTTGTAATGCCTCATAAGAAGCAAAGATTCTAGTGATTTAACTATTTCAAGGGCAACACTGGACACAATCAAAAGTGTTGTACCACCAAACCCGGCAGGTATGCTTAAAGCAACTTCGAATAAAACAGGGACCATTGCAATCAACGCATAAAAACCTGCGCCAATCCAAGAAAGCCTGTTTACAGTTGTTTCAATATATTCTGCAGTAGGCCTGCCTGGCCGGATACCCGGGATTGCCCCGCCATTTTTCTTAATATTTTCAGCCATTTCGTTAGGGTTTACTGCAAATGACGTATAAAAGAATGTAAATGCAAAAATAAGCACTACATAGATAACCGCCCCAACTGGGTGTGTATGCTGCAAATATGCAATAATTGTAGTAAGTGCAGGGTGGCTTACAAAACCACTTATCATCTGGGGAAGCTGCATTAAGCTAATCGCAAAGATTATACT
>JAITVM010000172.1 GCA_031285815.1 Clostridiales bacterium
GTAATATCCTGTGACTTAAACTGCCTTAAGCACGCCAACGATATATATGGGCACCAAACCGGGGACAGGCTTATAGTCCTGGCTGCTGAAATATTAAAATCGGCAGCGCCCCCAAATTCAATTGTCACACGGCACGGCGGGGACGAGTTTTTTATTTTGATACCTAATGCCACAGAACTAACTGCCATGCGTTTTCTTGAAAATGTATATGCCGGCTGCAGGGGCATCAATGAAGAGCCCTTTGGTTCGCCAAGTATATCTATGGGTTTCGCGATTAAATATAACCCCGGCGAGTCAATTAATGACATTATCGATAAAGCCGATTTCCTTATGTATGAATCTAAACGCAATTTTAAAAATGCAGCCGCCGCTGATAAATATAACTACCGTGGCGCGTTAAATTAAATTGGCAAGGCAAACCTGTTTGGCCTAAAACTAAGTTTGTTATAATGGGGATTAATTATGAAGAAAATAATAATCTACACAGACGGCGCCTGTTCAAATAACCCAGGCAAAGGTGGTTATGGCGCTATCTTATTATATAAGGGCATAAAAAAAGAAATATCTGCCGGCTACTTGTACACTACCAATAACCGGATGGAGCTTTTAGCTGCGGTAGCTGCCCTAGAGCAGCTTAAGGAGCCATGTGATGTCGAACTTTATTCCGATTCAAAATATATTGTAGATGCAATTAACAAAGGGTGGGCCGCAAGGTGGCAGAAAAATAATTGGATGCGTAATAAAACTGATAAAGCAATTAACCCTGACCTATGGGAAAGGCTTTTGGCCCTTATTAGCAAACATAAAACTAAATTTATTTGGGTCAAAGGCCATGCGGATAATGAATTTAACAACCAATGCGATTTTTTAGCGAGGCAAGCTATTTTAAGCAGTAACCTGCTTACAGATGAGAATTATAGTTAATTAAGTTGTTTATTTGCACAAATCTATAATATTTTTTACGAAAATAATTGACAGCCCGAATAATCTGTGTTAATCTATCAAAAGTAACTTATTTTTTTTATTTTTTAGGAGGATTTTAGTTAATGAAACAAGGTACAGTAAAATGGTTTAACGCAGAAAAAGGTTTTGGTTTTATATCTCTTGATAATGATAGTGATGTTTTTGTTCATTATTCAGCTATTCAAACAGATGGTTACAAAACATTGACAGAAGGTCAAAAAGTTGAGTTCGATATAGTTGAAGGGTCTAAAGGTCCTCAAGCTGCTAATGTTACTGCAATTTAATCAATCCGGAATTTAGTGCGTCCTACGCATTGATTATATACTGATTATTTGCACTATCCTTTGTCTAAAAGAGTTTTCTTTTAGACATTTTTTATTTCAATATTAATGAGAGCAAAAATTTTTTTGTTAAAGAAATTTTGTATCAAAGAAATTTTAATTTTAATGAAAGCAGGAAATTTTGTGTTAGAAAAGATTGAGAACATAAGGAATGTAGCTATAATAGCCCATGTTGACCATGGGAAAACAACTTTGGTAGACTGCTTGTTAAGGCAGGCCGGCACATTTAGGGAAAACCAGGTTATTGAAGAACGTGTTATGGATTCTAATGATATTGAACGCGAGCGCGGTATTACTATCCTATCCAAAAACACTGCGGTAACTTTTGAAAACACTAAAATTAATATTATTGATACCCCCGGCCATGCAGATTTTGGCGGGGAAGTCGAACGCGTCTTAAAAATGGTAAATGGCGTTGTTTTAGTTGTTGACGCTTTTGAAGGGCCGATGCCCCAAACCAAATTCGTATTGAAGAATGCCCTTGATTTAGACTTGCCGGTTATCGTCTGCATCAATAAAGTTGACAGGGAAGAAGGCAGGCCCCAAGAAGTTATTGACGAAGTACTGGAACTTTTTATGGACCTAGATGCAAACGATAAGCAATTTGATTCGCCATTCGTATTCACATCTGCAAAGCAAGGCATTGCCTTTACTGATTTTAACAAGGAAAGCGCTGACATGAAGCCCATTTTTGAAGCTATTCTAAACCATATCCCGGCGCCATTCGGCGATAAAGAAGCTTCTATGCAAACCCTTATCAGCACTATTGATTATAATGAATATATTGGCCGCATTGGTGTCGGAAAAGTTGAACAGGGCACTATTAAAGCCGGCAGTGAAGCCCTAGTCCTAAATATTCACGATAAGGAAAAAAACAAGAAAGTCAAAATTTCAAAATTATATGAGTTTGACGGGCTAAAGAAAGTTGAAGTCCAATCAGCATCCGTAGGCTCAATTATAGCTATAGCCGGAATAGACAGTATAAATATCGGCGATACAATTTGTTCGCCAGACCTTACTACCCCTTTAGATTTTGTAAAAATCTCAGAGCCAACTATCGCCATGAATTTTATCGTTAACGACAGCCCCTTCGCCGGGCAAGACGGCAAATTTGTAACAAGCCGCCAAATCCGTTCACGGCTTTACAAGGAATTAAATACCGATGTCAGCCTAAGGGTCGAAGATACTGATTCCACTGAAACATTGAAGGTATCCGGCAGGGGGGAGCTACACCTTTCTGTCTTAATAGAAAATATGCGGCGCGAGGGTTATGAATTCCAAGTTTCTAAGCCACAAGTTTTATATAAAGAAGCGGATGGCAAGCTATTAGAACCTTTAGAATCTGTAACTATAGACACCCCTGGCGAAAGCGCCGGCATCGTTATCGAAAAACTTGGGAGCCGCAGGGGGGAACTGCTATCCATGTCACAATCCAAAGGCGGCTATACAAGGCTGATATTTTCAATCCCGGCACGCGGGCTAATCGGTTATAGGCAAGAGTTTTTGACCGATACCAAAGGGTCTGGGGTATTAAACACTATTTTCGACGGGTATGTTGAATATAAAGGCGACATTGTAATGAGGCAGCAAGGCTCGTTAGTTGCCTTTGAAGGCGGGGAGGCCGCGGCATATGGCCTATATAATGCCCAGGAGCGCGGCGAATTATTTATATCTCCGGGCACAAAAGTATATACCGGGATGATTGTCGGCGTTAATGCCAAAAGTGGCGACCTAGAAGTTAATGTGTGCAAGAAAAAACACCTTACCAATATGCGTGCCTCAGGGGCAGACGATGCGCTTAGGCTGCCGCCGCCAAAAAACCTTTCGCTTGAACAGGCGCTTGATTTTATTACTGACGACGAACTAATTGAAGTAACGCCTAATAACCTAAGGCTACGGAAAAGTATTTTAGATAGCAACCTAAGGCAAAAAGCCAAAAAGAAATAATTTTGGGGTGTAATTATGGATAGGAAGGAAAAAGGCAGCAATTTTATGCAGCAAGCGGCAATACTAGCCGCCGCTTCTATTATATCTAGATTTATAGGCTTTCTTTATAGGATCCCGCTTACTGATATTTTGGGGGACCTAGGGAACGGCTATTATTCGCAGGGCTATTATATTTATACGTTTTTCCTGATATTCTCTTCCGCCGGCTTACCAGCGGCTATTTCCAAGATGGTCAGCACAAGGGCCACTGTAAAGCAATATAGGGACGCGCACAGGGTTTTTGAGGTCTCGCTTATTATTGGCGGGGCCTTGGGGCTCTTTTGCTCTTTGCTTTTATCTTTTGGGGCCAGGGCCTTTGCCGGGCTAATCAATACCCCTGAGGCCGCCTACACAATGTTGACGCTTTCGCCAACAATTTTTATTGTTACCATCATGTCTTCATATAGGGGGTACTTCCAGGGGCTTAAGAATTCTGTCCCAACAGCTGTCTCCCAGCTTGTTGAACAAATAGTAAATGCTGTTTTTACTGTGGCTTTAGCGTGGCAATTCTCTAAAACAAGCATAGCGGCCGCCGCGGCCGGCGGGACTGCCGGGACTGGTATCGGCGCTTTTGCAGGGCTTGCAATCATTATAGTAATCTACAATATGGCGAAGCCTAAAATAATCCGGCGGGTTAAATTAGATAGGAATAGGGAAGATTATGAATCAGACTTTTCGATAGTGTCAGAGCTCATAAAAACCGCCGTACCCATAATTATTGGTACCGCCGTATTTAGCTTAACAAACATAATCGATATTTTTATGGTCAAAAATATTTTAATAAACTCTGGTTATACACCAGTCCAGGCAGATGAACTTTATGGCCAGCTTTCAGGGAAATATTATGTCATTACTACCTTGCCGGTTACAATATCGACATCATTAGCAACGGCGGCGCTGCCGTCCATAGCAAGCTCATTCAAGCTAAGGGATTTAGCCGCAGTACATAAAAAAACAAACTCAGCAATGCGTATCGCCATGATTTTAACTATCCCCGCCGCTGTTGGCATTGGGATATTAGGCACCCCTATTTTAGAATTATTGTTCCCTAAGCATAGCGGCGGCGGGGTACTCTTGCAAGTCGGGTCAATAAGTATTTTATTCTTAGCGCTAACCCAAATCAGCACCGGGATGCTGCAAGGGATCGGCCGGGTTAAGGTCCCCGCTTTTGCGGCGCTTTGTGGGGCGCTGTTAAAAATACCGCTTAACTATATTTTTATTTCTATTCACGAATTAAATGTAACCGGTTCTGTAATCAGCACAATTTTCTGTTATTTCCTTGCCGCTGCTATAGACGTTTACTTCCTTATTAAATATACAAATGTAAAACTGGATTTCGCAACCATTTTAATTAAGCCAATGGCCGCGGCCGCTGTTATGGGGGTTGCATGCTATACGTTTTACCATTCATCAATTTTCTTAACAGAAAATAATACTATCAGTGTTATAATTTCAATATTAATAAGCATTTTTGCATATTTTACAATGCTATTATTGTTAAGGGGCTTACAGCGTGACGATATTATCGAGCTGCCGTTTGGCAGCAAAATATGTTATGTGCTCGAACAAATAAATATGTTATAAGCATTTCAAAAATTTACTATTTTTTGGTATAAAATCTTTTGTTCCTGTCCAAGCTTTAAACAAAAGCTATTGCTTAGGAGGGATAGGGGTGAAGGTACCTTTACGGATAATTGCCATAATGGCAGTTTCAATAATAATAGTCACAAGCGGTGTTGTTATTGGGTTCAATATAGTATCAGACAATAATATTAACCTTAGTAAACCAAATACAAGGTCATCTGGCGATAAGCCAGAAAACGAAACAGCTGCCAGCCCACCGCCAAAAATAGAGATTTTAATGCCGGCAGAACGTGATGAAGTAAACGAAAACACAAAATTTATTTATGAGTATTATTATTTAGGTGACGAAAAAACTGACTCTACTGAAGAGGATGCCCCATATTTTTTATATGGCAAAACCGAGCCTGAACTCATCAGGCTTTTTACAGATTGGGATATTGTCTCTTTTGAAGATAACATAGTTACAATGCGTAAAACTGTAGAAGGCATGAGCAACCAATACTATGTAATTGGTAGCCTTGACGGGTATATTGCCGTATTTTATAAAAATGAAATTAACGGGAACAACTTAAAAGAAATAACCGATACACCAGTAAGCCTCCTGCCAATCGAAATTCAGGAGCAGCTTTTAAAAGGGATAAACGTGGTCGGCGAAGATTCCCTTAACCGGATGCTGGAAGACTATGAATCGTAACTAATTTTTGAAATAGCTTAAATAAGTGTTGCCTTATTGGGTTTTACCCATGGCGCACTTATTTTTGTATACACCGCTAACCCCCCAACAAAGATATAGTTACACAAACGCTATAACGTTGCCAATTAAAAGAAGTGTTTTAAAAAAAAATATTGCCGATAAAGATATTGTACACTAAACGGGCTTCAAAACGGTTCTATACCACTTATATGGGTGGGGCGTACTTCAAGCCTTGGTTGGTCTACATAATTTTAGTATAAGGGGGAAATACTAAATGTTTAACAAAAATAATATCATTAAATATAGCATCATTTTTTGGATAATCATAGTGCTGGCTTATATAACCATCTTTAATAGGGATGAGCCGGAAACATATACATACAACCAATTCTTAGAGCAAATTAGAAATAACAATGTAGAAAAAGTAGTTTTGTCTGAAAGCTCAAAACTAACTTTCAAACTCAAAGGCAAAGATACCATGGTATTCACAGATAACCCCAGAAAAGAAAGCCTAAAAGAAGAGCTGCTTAAAAATAATATAGCAGTAGAGGAATCAACTTTTTCTTCAAGCTCCGCTATTCAAACAGCGCTTAGTTTAATTTTCATTGGGGCAATGTTTTTCTATTTTAACAAAATAACAAATAAAGGGCACGAAAAATCTACAATGGCTGTAGTCAACCAAAGCCCGCATGCTGATGGCGCTTTGGTAAGGTTTACGGATATCGCCGGGAATGATGAAGCCAAAGACAGTGTCTCAGATATAATAGATTTTATAAAATTCCCAGAAAAATATTCGAAATATGGGGCAAAAATGCCAAAAGGGTTAATTTTCTACGGCCCCCCCGGAACAGGCAAAACTTTAATGGCTAAAGCAATCGCCGGCGAAGCAGGTGTGCCATTTTATGCTGTAAGCGGTTCGGATTTCGTTCAAATGTATGTTGGCGTAGGCGCTTCCAGAATCCGTGACCTTTTCAAAAAAGCACGCGAATCCGAAAAAGCGGTTATATTTATCGATGAAATAGATGCGATAGGCAAAAAGCGCGCACTGGGCAACTCCGGTGCAAACGACGAGCGCGACCAGACTTTAAACGCCCTTTTGACAGAGATGTCTGGCTTCAGCAGCAGCAATGGCATAATAGTAATTGCCGCAACTAACAGGATTGATACATTGGATGAGGCGCTACTAAGGCCCGGGCGTTTTGATAGGCATATAGAAATTGGCCTGCCTGACTTTAATGCACGCAAAACAATACTATCTTATTATTTTAAAGAAAAACCAATTGCCCCAACTGTTGATATTTTAAATATTGCGAAACAAACGGTTTATTTTAGCGGGGCAATGCTTGAAAACTTAGTTAATGAAGCAAGTATTTTTGCTGCCAAAGCAGAATCTGAAGCTATACATACAGAGCATTTTGACCAGGCTTATTACACAATCGTTGCCGGAAGCGAGAAAAAAGACCGGTCTAACATAAAAGAGAAGGACAGGCAGATAACTGCGTACCATGAAGCAGGCCATGCCCTCGTTACAAAAATTTTGCTGCCAGAAAATTCGGTTTCAAAAGTAACAATAATACCTAGTACAAAAGGAATCGGCGGTTTTTCTTTAAATATCCCCCCAGACAAAATGTACTATACTAAAAAAGAGCTTGAAGCACAGATAATGGTCAGCTTTGCCGGGCGCGCCGCCGAAGAATTAATTTTTGGCCCAGATAGCATTACTACAGGCGCCTCTAATGATATCGAAAAAGCAACATCCATTGTTAAAGATTACATTACTAAATATGGCATGAGCCAAAAAACCGGGCTTATAAATACTGCCTTATTTTCAAGCGATACCGATATTATGCAGGAATGTGCAGAAATTTTAGATATGCTTTATAAAGAGTCCTTCGCACTTATAAAAGAAAAGTCCCATGTACTTGATAAAATAGCAAATACATTATTAAGAAAAGAATCCCTCGAAGAAGAGGAGCTTGATGCAATTATAATTTCAGGCAATAAAATAACTGCATAACAAAAACCCGGTAGGGGCCCGCCTGCCGGGTTTTTTGTTTGTAAACCATATCCTTTATGTTATTAAGCTTTTCTTTTGCGTGAAATAATCACACTCTGCAAAACTATAAAAAAGCAAAGCAAAACAGAAAGCGAGATCCTAACCCACCAGCTGGACAATTGCCCTTGGGTTGTTATTAAGCTGCTGATTGTACCTTTTATTAAAACACCGAACAAAGTCCCAATAGGGTTGCCGACCCCGCCGGATAATAAAGTGCCGCCGATAACAGATGATGAAATCGCATCCATCTCAAACCCCCGGGCCTGCTCAACAAAACCCGAACAGCTATTAAGGCAAAATAAAAAGCCGCCTAGCCCTGCCAAAAAACCACTCAAAACATAAGCCAAAAACTTAACCCGCCGGACATTTAGCCCCATCATTAAAGAGCTTTGGCTACTTCCGCCTATTGCATATAATTGCCTGCCAAACCTGGTAAATTTCAGGATAATTACCGCCAAAATTAAAACTATCAAAGCTACAACTACCGTGGGGTATATATAAGCGGCCTGGAATACGCCCCTCCTGTCCACCACGCCAAACGGCAGCAGTATTTTAAATTTAGCCCAGCTTAAAAATGTTTCATTTTTTATAGATATCATTTCTTTGCTGATAACAGCCGTCATGCCCCTGCCAAAAAATAGCCCGGCCAAGGTTACAATAAACGGCTGTATTTCTAAATATGAAACCAAGAACCCCTGAACTATGCCAAACAAAAGCCCAATACCCAATGATATAAAAATTGCCATTACGGCACTGGCCCCTCGCATTTCTATCATATAAGCCGATGCCATACAAACTAATGCGGTTACTGAACCAACTGATATATCAATGCCACCCGTTATCATAACTATAGTTAAGCCGCAAGAAATAACTATAAGCCCCGCATTAGTTATAAAAAGGTTTAAAAACATCTGTGGCTTTGCAAAGCCCTGTTCGGCAAATATAACCATACCTGATAGATACATAAGGGTAAACAGGGCGGCCGTTGCTATTAATAAAAAAGTGCTGCCGCTATACGCCCTTTTCTTTACCTTAGTTTTCATAATTG
>JAITVM010000192.1 GCA_031285815.1 Clostridiales bacterium
TTCAACAACCTCGCTATGCGTTGTAGCACCAAACCTAGGGTGTTTGGCCAAAACCATATTTGGTTTAATTGATACGCGCATATCTGGCGTTACCAGACTTTTTAAATTTGACGCCCCTATTGCCTCAATAACTGAATTTATATAATCACTGCTATAATTCACCACTATCCCGGCCATTTAAAACACCTTCTAACACTTATTTTTAATCATTATACTATTATTTTGTAGTATTTGACAGGTCACAATAGAAATTTCTTTTGTCAACAATTTAAATCGTAAATAATATACTAAATCAACAGAATAATTATTTTTTAAAAAAATAGACCTTTAAATCTAAAAAAGTCTGGAGTGTTTTATATGAGTGGAATAACCGGCTTTATGAGTTTTAATAAGGATTTCGGCCCACAAGGGGGCAAGTGGCTTAATGTGCTCAACAGTATGCGCGGTTCCATAACCCACCGCGGCAAAGCAGATACCCAAACCGTACTTAACAGCAAAGTATGCCTATCTATGAATTCAAAAAAAGATAAAGGCCCCATCGAGTTTTATATTGAGGGTAAGCATTATTATGTTATGCTGGATGGCTATATTTTTAATATTAATGATTTAAAGCCTAGCCTTAAGCACAACAAATTAAAAACGGGAAGCCCACTTGAATTAATTTTATTTTTGTTTTTAGAGCATGGGATTGAATTCATACATAAATTAAATGGCATTTTCTCAATCGCATTATATGACGGCAATAATTTTTATTTAATTCGGGACAGGTTAGGCAATAAACCAATTTTTTATACAGTTAAGGGTGAAATTTTAATTTTTGGCTCAGAAATAAAATCAATTTTAAAATTTCCTGGCGTCGAATGTATTTTAGATAAAAGCTGCCTCTCAGAAATATTTGCGTTGGGCCCTGCACACATCCAAGGTTCAGGTGTTTTTAAAGATATTAAAGAGGTCACGCCTGGAAGCTATTTGCATTTTGAAGAAAACACCTTTTCTTTAAAACAATATTGGGCCATAAAACCGCTCCCGCACACAGATTCTTATGAAGATACAGTCGCTAAAACACGTAAGCTCATATTAAACAGTATAGAAAGCCAAACCGAAAAAAACACCGCTTCATTATTATCAGGCGGTGTAGACTCATCTATAATTACTGCCATAGCAAACAAAACCCATAAAGAGAAATTTGGCACAGCTATACAGACATTCTCATTTGATTTCAAAGGTAACAGCAAATACTTTACGCCTTCCCAATTCCAGCCTGGCCAAGATAGGCCATGGGTAGAAAAGCTAGTCGCTGCCCTAAAAACTGACCATACCTACTTAGAAGCAGATGTAAACGATTTGATTGATAATTTATTTAAAGCCGTTGACGCAAGGGACTGCCCAGGAATGGCTGATGTTGATTCATCACTTTTATATTTCTGTTCAAAAATGGCCAATACAAATACTGCACTAAGCGGGGAATGTGCTGATGAAATTTTTGGCGGCTACCCTTGGTTTCATAAAAAAGAAATGTTTGAAGCGGAATGCTTCCCTTGGTCAAGTAACATGGGGCTCAGAAAATCCATTTTAAATGAAAGTTTGTTATCAGTATTAGACATTGAAGGGTTTGCAGATAAAACCTACAAAGATGCGCTAAAAAGCACGCCAGTCTTAGAATCTGAAAATGCTGTGGATAAACGGCGGCGTGAATTAGCTTATTTAAATTTAAAATTTTTTATGATGGCCCTTGTAGATAGGATGGACAGAATGGGTATGTATTCCGGGCTAGAGCTTCGTGCCCCTTACTCAGATTACAGGATAGCGGAATATGTGTTTAACATCCCATGGGGTATAAAGTTTAAAGATAAAACAGTTAAACACCTTTTAAGAAAATCTTGTGAAGGGGTTATACCAAATGAAATGTTGTACAGAATAAAATCCCCCTACCCAAAAACTTACAACCCGGCATATGACAGCCTTTTAAAAGAGCGGCTAAATGATGTTATTAACGATAACAACCAGCCGTTAACCCCTTTAATTAATAAAGTGGAAATAAATAAATTAATTAATTCGCCTTCCGACACTGGAAAACCATATTACGGCCAGCTTATGGCTAAGCCCCAGCTCCTTGCTTACCTTTTACAAGTTAATTATTGGCTAGCAAATTACAAAATTATTATAAAAATATAATAATTTTCAAAATTTACCTATAGGTACTTTACAAAGGTATGTAAATAAATTACAATTAATAGGTTGCATCCTTTATCTTACTAATAATACTTGCATAATAAACTTATTTATTGGAGGTAGCCTTTTGGAGATCGAAAGAAAATTTCTCGTTGATGCCTTGCCGTTTGATTTGTCTGAATATAATAAAAGTGAAATTATACAGTCGTATATCAGTTTTTCCCCTACAATCCGCTTGAGGGGGGCTAATGGGTCCTTTTTTTTAACATGCAAAGGTGAGGGCACATTATCTAGGGAAGAATTTGAAATACAAATTACTGAAACACAATATAACCACTTGATGACAAAAATAGATGGCCAGACAATTTATAAAACACGCTATTACATACCGCTACAAGATAATTATACAGCCGAACTTGATATATACCACAATGAGCGGTTAAATGGACTCATAACTGTCGAAGTCGAGTTTAAAACCTTAGATGATGCAAAAAACTTTGCCCCCCCTCAATGGTTTTCAAAAGATGTTACTGAAAATTCGGGATATTCCAACTCGTCCCTCGCTCAAATTTTATAATAAATGCTTTGAATAGTAGATTTTATGACGAATCATTCTAAAAGATCATACTTGCAAACTGGCGTATAATATAATATAATTTAAGAAATTGGTATTTAATACCACAATTTACATTAATTAAGATGGAGGGATACACTTGAACCAAGAGAAAATTAAGATCTTGCTTGCTGATGATAACAAAGACTTTTGTGACGTCGTCTGTAGTTATCTTAACAAATTAGAAGATATACAGGTTATATCCGTTGCGCATGATGGTGTAGAGGCTTATCAAAAGATTTTATTAAATAAGCCTGATATCGCTATTTTAGACGGTATTATGCCTAGGCTAGATGGGCTTGGGGTGATGGAGAAGCTGAACAGCAACCCTACTAACCAGCCTATCCCTATTTGTATAATGCTTTCAGCTATGGCACAAGAAAAAATTACTCAAAAAGCTATAGCCTTAGGCGTTGAGTACTACATGGTAAAACCATTTGATATGGAATCCTTGGTAAGTAGGATCCGCCAACTGTACAATGAAAAAAATAATAAGGATGATAAGCCCCTAAGCTCAAAATTATCTGACCCAAAAAGCCGCGCTAGTATTAACTTGGAAGCAAAGGTAACAAATATATTGCATGAAATTGGGGTACCTGCCCATATTAGAGGCTACCATTATATGCGTGAAGCTATTATCATGGCCGTAAATGATATAGATGTACTTAATTATATTACAAAAGAGCTTTACCCATCTATAGCCAAAAAATGCAATACAACCCCTAGCCGCGTTGAACGTGCCATCCGCCATGCTATCGAGGTTGCTTGGAGCCGTGGAAAAGTTGATGCTATTGATAATTTATTTGGTTATACAGTAAATAACCATAAAGGCAAACCAACGAACAGCGAGTTTATCGCACTTATTGCGGACAGGCTAAGGCTTGAACTAAAAGCCAGCTAACCCCCGTAATCGTTAAACCACCACCGCCTAGAAGGCGGTGGTGGTTTAGTTTTATATATATTCGGCATATCGGCCCTTCGGCACGCCTTTATAAAAAATATATTTTTTGTGAAGGTTATATTCATTTTTGCATATACGGTTTATTATTTCATCAGGTATATTTTTTAGGTTTAACTGTTTTGCCGCAGCGCCTTCTTCAAACGCCGCCCTAGGCAAATTATAAACAACTGAGCTAGACTGGTCTTGGCAAATTGTGAAACCGTTACTCCGTTTCATCTCTAAAAGCCCCTTTACCCCATCAACGCCGTTTCCAGTTAATAAAACACCAATCCCTTTATCCCCCATAACCCGCGCTACAGATTCAAAAAGTATGTCTATAGAAGGGCAGTCCCCTTTGTATGGGCCTTCCTCTACACAGGAAAGGTACAATCTATCACCGCTGCGCATAAGCCGCATTTGATGGTCCGCCGTAGCTATTATTATGCGGCCCCTGCAAAGTTCATCGCCATCTTTTGATTCAATAACATCATGCCCCGTAAATTTTTTTAGATGCCTTACATAAGACGAAATATATTCAGGCGGCATATGCTGCGCAACCACAATCGGTGAAAAGTTTTTTGGGATATTTTTTAACAGCTTGCAAACTGTGTCCTTCCCACCTGTTGATGCCCCAATGGCCACTACATACTCAAATTCATTATTATTTTGAATTACTTCCATGTACAATCATTCCGTTCCACTAAAATTTATATGTCTTAATCTTGATTCAATAATTTGTCCAAATCTAAAATAAGGGCAACCTCATCACCTATTTTGCCAATATTTTTTATAAACTGGTTAGAGTAATTTAATTTAGCATTAGGTGGTGCAACTACATTTTCTTCATTTATGAAAACAACTTCTTTTACACTGTCCACAATGAGGCCTAAAGAATATTCCCCATACTCAATTACTATTATACAAGTTGACTCGTCATAGGGGCGGAACTCTTTCATAAACCGCTCCCTAACGTCTACAACTGCAATTATGTCGCCCCTAAGGTTAATTATGCCTTTTACATAAGGCGGGTTGTGCGGTACCTTAGTAATTACAGTAACCGATATAATTTCTTTTATATGCACGATTGGGATACCGTAGTCTTCACCTTCTATTTCGAAAGTCAAAAACTGGTCCTTTATCGTCATTTCTATGCCGTCTTCTAACTCTAATATTTCGCTCATATATTTCTCCTTAAGCATTAACAGATAATATGGTGTTCGCTTCTATTTGTCAAAAAAACCGGCAGTGTCTATTATCAAGCTAATATCGCCATTACCTAAAAGTGTACAGCCACTTATGCCCCTATTCTTTTTAATATATTTGGGCATAGACTTAACTACGACCTGCTGTTCACCCAATAGCTCATCTGCCAATAAACAAACTGTCTGGTCCCCATTTTCCAGCATTATCATAATCCCATCTTCTGCGTCTGTGACCCCTCCGTCAATACCAAAAAATTCATTCAGGCGCACAACATTATATACTTCGCCCCTTACCGTAATCATTTCATTTCCATTAGGGTCCATAAAAATACTTTTTGCAGATGGTTTAAATGACTGCTTAATAGAGATTATTGGTATCGTATATTTATCACCCGCAACTTTAATTGTCATGCCCTCTATTATCGCTAGGGTTAACGGGATCTTTAGCGTGAATACAGAACCCTCGCCTGGTGTGGAGTCAACTAATACTATACCGCCAACTTCTTCAAGGTTAGTAACAACCACATCCATACCTACACCACGGCCAGAATACCCTGTTACAACTTCATTTGTGGAAAAGCCCGGCAAGAATATAAACTGATAAATTTCTTTATCCGAATAATCATCATCAGCTTTTTTCAAGAGGCCATTTACTTTCGCTTTATTCAATATTTTCTCTCTATCAAGCCCTTTGCCGTTGTCTTTAATCATAATTAAAACATCGCCGCCGGAATTCTTAGCTTCAAGCAATACTGTGCCCTGCGGGGTTTTGCCAGCTTTTCTTCTTTCCTCAGGAAGTTCAATGCCATGGTCAACCGAATTTCTTATAATATGCATAAGTGGGTCAGAAATATGTTCAATTATATTCTTGTCAACCTCGGTCTCTTCACCAACAATCTCGAGCACAACATCCTTGTTAAGAGCTTTACTCATATCCCTCACAATCCTGTGCATTTTATAAAAAGTTGTGGAAAGGGGTACCATACGCATGCTCATAACAGTATCTTGGACATCATTTATTATTTTCCTAAGCTGCCTTGTCTCTTTAAAAAAATTTTCAAGCTCAAGGCCATCAAGGTCTGGGTTTTGCGTAACCATAGCTTCAGCAATAACTAATTCGCCCATTAAATTTAAAAGCTGGTCTAACTTGCCTATGCTAACACTTATTGAATGCTGAGGCTGGCTTTTTTTGCCTGCGCCCGCTGCAGGCGCCGTTTTTTTACTGCCTTCTTTAGGCAAGCCATCCGCTTCCATTTCAATAATACCTTGGGCATCTATCTGCTCTATGCCTGGGCTATTAATTACCTCTATTTCTTTTTTCTCTACTTTTAAGTCTTTTATGAACAGTGTGTCACCAATAATCTTGCTGACCTCTTCATATTCTAAATTAGTAGTTATCGCAAGCTTAAAGCCGTCTCTTCTAATAGT
>JAITVM010000209.1 GCA_031285815.1 Clostridiales bacterium
AAGTCGATGAAGAAATTGGCGAGCCTATAAAAATCCACAAAACTTCTCATAAAATTAAAAATTCAAAAAAAGATGAAAAAGATAGCAGTGGCTCTGAAGAAGATTTAGACATTATAGGGATTGTCCCGTATTTTATAAATATTATGACATGTAGGAATGACCTGGACCTTGAAGACATTGGCAACTATGCTCAGGTTTATGCGGCAACCGAAGTATACCCTGGAAATTATGCCGGGGTCAAAATCGAATTACAACAGATGTACCCTTATGGCTGGAGAACAATAAAGACCTGGGACAAATGGGAAAAAACAGATTATTTCTCTGTTGAGGCTAACTGGGTAGTGTCACGTTCATTTCAATATAGGACAAAAAATACGCATACAGCTAGGACCAGCACTGGCGCTATCACTGATACAGCCATTAGCTATTCATATATATTGGCTTTCTAAGACAAGAACACAAATGCAGTTGAAACAAGCTTTAGCGGCAACTATGTATTACTGGCTTTCAATTGATAACAACCGCCTTTATGTTATGGCCTCGCATCCATTAGTCTAAAGCAGTTATCGATTTAATGCATAATAACTGAATATTTGTAGTAGTCCTCAGAAAAACCCCCGATAGGATAACCTTATAAAAGAGATTAGCCTATTGGGGGTTTTTTAGCGTATTTTTATAACAAATTATCTTATTATTAACCTTACTGCTATTAAAACGCAGATTGAATTTCTAAATTGTGGTTGAAAATGATTGTAATATTTTATATAATAACTATGGTTATACACCACTCGACACTAAATTCTGACAGATTAATCCTTTTATATATCAAATTTTTTTATTATAATTCCCAAACTATCTTATACAAAAGTATAAAGAGTAAAAAACTTTTTCAAATAAATCAATGAGGAAAATATTTTGGGTTAAGTTTTTTAGCTACAAAAATACGCCCCTTAAGTGATATGCTTCCACATCTAAAGCGGGTTTCCTTACGCGGTATTTTGTGATTTGTAATCAAAACGCTTATTTATAGATGATTAACTGAATTCTGTTTCCGGTGCAGTTTAGTTTTGGGGTATACGCAAAACATATTGACTGCTATATAATTCTTATTTGCTATTTTATAATACAATTATAGAATGAAGGGGTAATGTGATTTTTCTTGCAGCTATAGATAATTATAATGATAAGCTAAAACTTGAACGGTTATATATCAGATATAGTAAGTTAATGTACGTAGTCGCATATGATATTTTAAAGGATTCGTTTCAAGCAGAGGATTCTGTCCAGCAATCCTTCATTAACATTATCAATTACCTAGATAAAATTGATGAAGGGAACGAAAAAAAGACTAGGAACTTTTTGTGTATTGTATGTAAAAATATCGCTATCAATAGCTATAATAAAAATAAGAAGCTAACAATGGCCGAGCTGGATGAAAGGATACAATCCAGTAGCGGGAATGTATTAGACATAGTGATAAATAAAGAAAACCTAAACCATATTATTAATTCTATATACAAGCTAAAACCAAACCAGCAAGAGGTGATGCTACTGCGGTATTCGCATAACCTTTCTATCCCAGAGATTGCGGCGCTTTTAAATATTGAGACAAAAACAGTTCAAAAACGGATAGAAAGGGCCAGGGCTAAACTAAGCGAATTGCTCTAACCCGGTGTTTAATGCTGAAGAAAAATCTATTATTAGGGCATAATTTGAAAAAATATTTATTAAGTAAATTTTATGTAAAGTATATTTTTTGAGTTTTAAACATGCTTGTCCACAAAAAAATTGCAGATTTCAAGGTTATGCACAGGGTTATGCACATTATCCACAGGTTTTTTAGTTTTTTTATCCAAGTTGAAGGGAACCGCTAAATTCTTGAAAAAATAACTATTCGCCGGTTTTCATAATTATTTAAGGCTTTGCTATGTGGAAAACATTTTGATTTATTTATTTAAAGCAGCTATTAAAAACATTATACAAAACCTTATAAGTTACCGTGTTTGAGTTGTTTAAATAAGTGTTGACAAACAGAAACGTATGCGTTAACCTATAGTGGTAATCAATGTTAAATATTTAATTTTCTACATGTAACTATAGAAGGGCATGGGTAAGGAAGCATAAGTAGCTAGCTGTATAAGGTTTATACTTTTTTGCCCCTTTTTTTGTGCCACAAAATTATTAGAAAACAAGGGGGAACAGCCATGTCAAAAAAAGGGCCTGGTGGCGTATTTTCTTATATTAAAAAGATTGGCAAATCACTTGTAAATGAAAAGGAAACTGAAGGGGCAGAAGCTGCTGAAATTACGCCCGTAAATGAAATTATTTACTCACCCTTAAGCGGAAAACTTATCCCGCTTGAAGAAGTGCCGGACAAAGTATTCAGCATGAAAATTATGGGGGACGGCTTTGCGGTTGACCCGTCTGATGGCGAAGTAGTTTCACCGGTAAACGGAAAAATTGTGACTGTTTTTAAAACATCACACGCTATTGGCATTATTTCTGATAATGGGGTAGAGGTGTTAGTACATTTTGGTATTGATACCGTAAACTTAGATGGCAAGGGTTTAAGCAGCCTTGTTAAAGCCGGTGATGTAGTAAAAGTAGGGCAGCCTATACTAAAAGCAGATATTGATTTGATTAAAAATGAAGTGCCTTCTTTAATAACACCTGTCGTCTTTACTAACCTTGTAGACAATAAGCTCGAAGTATTTAAACAAGGGCAGGTTGAGAAGGGCGAGAAGGTTGCAGAGGTTAACTAAGCTAAAAGTGGATACATATAACATTTTTATATAGCCTACAGTTTTGAATACTGTGGGCTTTTTTCTTTAAAAATAAAAATACCTTGGAAAACCGGAGTTTTGCAAGGTATGGGCAAATTATCTTTTTGAAAATTGAGGTGCGCGGCGCGCCCCTTTGAGGCCGTACTTTTTACGTTCTTTCATACGCGGGTCGCGTGTCAAGAAACCTGCTTTTTTTAGCGGGAGCCTGTAATCGGCATCAACTTCAAGCAGGGCCCTGGAAATGCCATGCCTAATAGCGCCTGCCTGGCCGGTGTAGCCACCGCCGAACACATTAACAAGTATATCATATTTAGCGGCAGTGCCTGTAAGCTCAAGAGGTTGCCTGATAATAAGCTTAAGGGTCTCCAAACTAAAATAATTATCGATATCCCTTTTGTTAACTGTTATTTTTCCATCCCCTGGTACTAAATAAACCCTAGCTACAGAACTTTTTCTTCGGCCTGTGCCATAATACCTGGCTGCTGTCATATAAAAACCTCCTTCCACTTATCAATATTTGATTTCAAGCACTTCGGGCTGTTGAGCTTGCTGTTCGTGCTCGGGCCCTGAATAAATACGGATTTTAGTAAACATTTGCCTACCAAGCGGGTTTTTTGGCAACATACCTTTAATGGCGTGCCTTAAAACTTCGGTAGGTTTTTTATCAAGCATATCTTTTAAGGAAACCTCTTTAAGGCTGCCAACATAATCAGAATGCCTGTAATATTTTTTTTGTAATAATTTCTTCCCGGTTACATTAATTTTATCAGCGTTAATTATAATAACAAAATCGCCTGTATCTAAATGCGGCGTAAAAATTGGCTTATGCTTACCACGTAAAATCCTAGCAACCTCTGATGCCAGCCTGCCAAGTGTATGGCCTGTTGCATCAACAACATACCACTTCCTCTCGATCTCGGAAGCTTTAACGGTATATGTTGTCCTCATGGCTTAACCTCCTTAAACCTAAAACAAATAATGTCAAATCATCACCCGGGGCTAACGGACTCGAAGTGGCATTAAAACAGACTAATTATAGTATAATTAAAGTTTTGTGTCAATATATATACCCTCATTAATTTTTTGTGACGATAAATATATAAAATGTTTCCGTGAGTTTATTTTAAACGGGGCATAGTTATGATATAATTATTTTATAAATTTTATAGATTTTATAAACAGAAACCAATTTTATTCATACATTTATAGTAGGGATTGGTTTCCCAGTTTTTTTCAAGGCATAAATAATTCAAAATAGTATATACTAATATATCAAATTTTTGGGAGGGCTTTTAAAAATGGCTGTAATAGCTGAAGCAATTCGCGTTGAACCAAATAATTCTTTGAGCTTTGGAAATTATCATGTGTCAGAAAAAATTAAAATTAATGAGTTTAACCACGATGGGGACATTTATGACCTGAGGACACATGACAAAATTACCAGGCTTCAAAAAAATGGTTCCCTACTAATAGAAACTGTACCTGGTGCAACACTTCATAATTTTGGCATGGATGGTAAGCTCGTAAGGTTTGAAATCGAAGGTAGGGGCGATGCGCAAATTACTCTTGAACTTGAGCCAAATATAGAATATAAAATTTTCGTCGATGATATGAATATTGGCAGCTCTACTTCAAAATTATCTGGCAAACTTATTTTTAGCTTGAGCCTTAATTCTAATATCCAGTCTGTTAAAATAGAAAAAATATAAAAATATAAAAATATAATATACGGAAAACTGCCAATAGGCAGTTTTTTGTATATACTAAATTAGGGTAGGGTATGAAAACAAAAACTGTTTATGTATGTAATGAATGCGGTGCCGAAAGCACAAAGTGGCAAGGCAAATGCCCCTATTGCGGGACATTTAATTCATTAACAGAAGAGGCGCTGCAGAAACCCGCTAAAGTGGCGGCGGCTTCTATAAAAAAACCTGAGCGCCTACATGAAATAAAGCCTATGTCAGAAGGGCGCATTACAACAAAAATAACGGAGCTGGATAGGGTTTTAAGCGGCGGCATAGTAAACGGCTCATTAATTTTGGTTGGCGGCGACCCGGGTATTGGGAAATCAACACTGCTCCTGCAAATATGCCAAAGCATTGGCGGGCAAAATAAACAAATTTTATACGTATCAGGCGAGGAATCAAACAGCCAAATAAAATTGCGTGCCGAAAGGCTATCCATCACAACAAATAACCTGCTCCTGCTACCTGAAACGAATATAGCTGTTATCGAAGAGGCCATTATGCGGCTTAACCCTGATTTAGTTATTATTGATAGCATCCAGACAATGTACAGGGAAGAAATAGCATCTGTGCCGGGCAGTATTTCGCAAGTAAGGGAAGGCACCCAGGCATTTATGAAGATAGCTAAAAACTTAAACATAACTGTCATTATTGTTGGGCATGTTACAAAAGAAGGGTCAATAGCCGGGCCAAAAATATTAGAGCATATGGTGGATACGGTTTTATATTTCGAAGGGGAGAAGCGGGCCCATTACCGGATTATCCGCGCTGTGAAAAACCGTTTTGGCGCCACAGATGAAATCGGCGTTTTTGAAATGGGGGAAAAAGGCCTGCAGGAAATCAAAAACCCATCGGAGTATATGCTTTTAGGCAGGCCCCTTGGCGTTCCAGGTTCGGCTGTGGCATGCAATATAGAAGGCACAAGGCCAATTTTAAGCGAGGTACAAGCTTTAGTC
>JAITVM010000104.1 GCA_031285815.1 Clostridiales bacterium
CGCGCTGGTTAATTTTTTCCACGATTTTGTCTAGGCTATATGGGTATTCCGGAAGCAAAATAACATCTGCAGAGCCGGCTAAACCTGAGTGTAAGGTTATCCAGCCAGAAGAGCGCCCCATAACTTCTACTATCATAACCCTGTGGTGGGACTCGGCTGTTGTGTGTAGCCTCCCAAGGTTTTCTGTAACTATATTGACAGCGGTGTCAAAACCAAAAGTAGATTCAGTTGAGCCTAGGTCATTATCAATGGTCTTTGGTATGCCAATAACATTTACGCCTTTGCGTGAGAAATCCCTTGCTGAAGTAAGTGTGCCGTCCCCACCTAAAACCACTAGGGCATTGACGCCTTCGCCCTTCATGTTTTCTATTGCCTTATCAGAAACGTCCTTAACAATTTGTTTGCCGTTTTCTTCAACAGTATATTCAAATAGGTTATCTTTATTAGAACTATATAAGAAGGTCCCGCCTTTATGAAGGATGCCTGAAGTATTAGAAAGGCTAAGCGGAATAAAATCGTTTTTATATAAACCCCTATACCCGAATTTATAGCCAATAAGCTCGCAGTCCATAGAGTAAAGGCACGCCCTGGTGAACGCATATATAACTGCGTTAAGCCCAGGGGCGTCCCCGCCGCCTGTCAAAATCCCAATTTTTATTTTAGCCATGTAAAGTCCTCCATTCAATAATAACAGCACATTATAATAACCCTATATAAAAATAGGTAAAAGCTTTTACGCCCAACTTGAACCATGTGTTGGGGCTATATTTGCTGAAGGGCTTTAAACCACGATTTAAATAGGATTAGTATTGATTATTACTTCAATCTGTTTTACCAATTATACAGAAACTTCGAAACTTTGTATATAAAAAAAAACAATTTTGTTTAGATTTCTCAAAACAAATAAAAAAACCTTAATTTTAATAGCAAATCTAATAAATTAAGGCATAAATTTTATCTATAGGGATATAAAATCACTGTTTTGATTGCTATGTAAATATCACTAGCGTAAAAAAATAAATAAAATATCGGCATTAATAGCCCTCACCTCTGGAGCAAGCAACAAAGCTAATATAATGACTATTATTATAATAGTATACCTTCGGATCATGAAGTATCCCCCTAACAGATCATGAGGGCTAATGCCCACAGAGACGAAAATTAAAATTTTCGCATTAAACCGGGTGTGGGATAAAAGCTAGTAGTTTTATTTTTGCCGTACCGGTTTGTTGGTGGGTTAGCGAAAAATTATCTACAGGCATTATAACCACAAACATATATAAACCTGATATATATCGTTGGTTTTAAGGCAAAGCTCCGAAAGGGCCTATCATAATAATCAAAAAAATATTAGCGGTGGTTTGGCTGGTGCCAAGTTAGAAAATAAAAACACCGCCCGGGCTTTGTCATAAAATAGATGCTGGGCTTAAATAAATATTATTTCTCTAGGAAGTGGGCAAAATTACTGCACTGGAAAAATAATATAAGGTGTCCTTATAGTCTAAAAGGCTTTTAAATATAGCAGGTGAAAATTTATTGATGCCTAATATTATAATATGTAATATATTTATTTTTTGGCAAAACTCAAAAATATTTGAAGATAAGAATATGCACGCTGGCAAAAAAACAGCGCCAAAAAAAATACAGTTTATGAAATATATTATATTTATGGTTAAAGCATTGCCTAAGTATGGGGAGGCAAAATTATCATGTATAAATAACGCAATAACAATTTCAATTAAGAATGTAAAAATGAAAAAAACTAAATGCTTTAAGTTAAGCTTTGCCAAGGCGAAAACCCCCTTCCTGATATTAATTGGCTATGATTAAATAAAGTGTCCGGATTTGACGAACCCAGGTTAAATTATACCACTATTTTAATTAAAAGGAAATATTGTTTTTGTAGCTGGCTACAATCTATACGAAAGCAAAAGAAAACTTGCACAAATAAATATTTGTTTATTATAGATTTTTGGAAAAATATCACAATAACCAGGCAGGTTGTTTTTGGCAAAAAGAATACCTTTAAAAATTAACATTTTACAACCAGGCTAAGCCCCAATATGATATGAAAAAATATTAACGGATTATAAAAATAAGTAATACCAGTTGGATAATTATGATTTTATGAGAAAAATGGGCTGATAGCAAAAATAAATTCCATTTTGTTTTAAATGTATTTATTAAGAAACCATGATTAAATAATTTTTGGTTAAATTATGGATAAATTGTATGTAAACCCTGTAAGCTATATATCAATTTTAACAGAAAACTTTAATTAAACTAGGCCCTGGTTTAGATGGTTAAAAGTTGGAGGCATTAAGTATAATAAATGTGGGCCCACTGGACAAAATGCCCACTGAACCCACATTTAATTATAGAATTATACAAATTAGGCCGCCACTGCCTTCATTGATTATTTTCTGCAAGGTATCTTGCAGTTTCATTTGGGCATCTTCGGGCATCCTATATAATTTTGACTGAAGGCCGTCCTTTACAAGTTCATGCATGGATTTGCCAAACATATTTAATTCCCATACATTATTATCTTCTTTATCCATTTCAGATTGCAAATAATAAATTAGGTCTTCGCTTTGCTGTTCTGTACCAACTATTGGGGAAATCTCGGTTTCAATATCAGCCCTAATCAAATGTATGCTTGGTGCGGTTGCTTTAAGCCTGACACCATACTTTGAACCATGCTTTACAAGCACAGGCTCTTCTAGCTTCATTTCTTCTAATACAGGCGTAACAATCCCGTAGCCTTTACGCTTAACTTCATCTAACGCGAATTGCACTTTGTCATATTCTTTTTTGCACCTAGCCAGTATTTTTATTGTTGAAATTAATTGCGATTCATTTTCAATATCCATATCAGTGGTTTCGCTTATAACCCTATAGAATAAATTTTCTTCAACAGCAAGCTCAATATTGGCCACCCCTTTGCCAAGAAGGATTTTATCTATGTAGGCTTTTTTAATAAATTCGCTGTTTTCTAACATATTTGGCGTTATTTTAATTTCCCGCAGCTTATTAACATCTGCAAAGGATTGTTTGACGGCATCAATTATATTTGATTTCAACCAATGGTCGATATGTAAAGTTTCAATCCATTTAGGGTAATTGATTTTTATCTCACGTACTGGGAATTCATACAAAACCTTTTCCATAATATTATTAACATCTTCATCTTTTAGTTGTGCGCAGTTAACTGCAATACACGGCACATTATGCCTTAATGACAATTCGCTTCTTAATTTTTCGGCATCCTCATCATAGGGCTTAATTGTGTTAAGGAGCAGTATGAAAGGTTTATTTATGGCTTTTAATTCGGTTATGACTTTTTCTTCGGCTTCTATATAATCATCGCGGGGTATGTCTGTTATGGACCCATCTGTTGTGATTACAATCCCGATTGTTGAATGTTCATTAATAACTTTTTTTGTACCAATTTCCGCAGCTTCTTTAAATGGGATTTTTTCTTCACTCCACGGGGTGCTTATCATACGTGGCTTATCCCCGTCCATATACCCGGTTGCGCCATTTACTAGGTAACCTACGCAATCTATCATACGCACTTTAAAATCTAAGTTGTCGCCAAGAGTTATATTAACTGCCTCATTGGGTACAAATTTTGGCTCGGTAGTCATGATTGTTTTGCCGGCGGCTGATTGGGGCAATTCATCCCGCGTACGGTCTTTGGCATATTCATTTTCGATATTTGGGATGACTAAAAGGTCCATGAAGCGTTTAATAAATGTGCTTTTGCCCGTCCTGACAGGGCCCACTACGCCAATATAGATGTCACCTTGTGTCCTCTCAGATATATCTTTATAGATGTTCATAAGTATCCTCCCTAAAAATATTCTATACTTCCTATGTATATGTAATTTTTAGAAAAAATATACAAATTTAAAAATTTTATATTAGTTTATAATAAGTGGGCTTGGTAATTGGTTTAATTGGGCTAGCCCCCGAAAAAATAAAATGCCTATTTAGCTAAGGGCTAAACAGGCATTGATGAAAACTTATTTTTCATATAATAACATTAAGCTTTCTGAAGAAAGCTGGGGCAAATGTTGGTATTCTAAAACATTAATATCGTAGCTTTTAGGCAGATAGAACTTTATTGTGTCATATATTTCTTTTTCTAAAGATTTAAAATCTAAAGAATGTTCAATTCCAAATATATAAGTATCCTGTCCGCCTTGCTGCATTAAAGTGAAATAAACTTTGTCTACATATTTATTAGACCTGAAGTAATGGCAAATGAATTCGAATTCATTTACAGGGTATATCATGGGTATCCCAAAAATAGTACTCTTGCTATCTGATATATTATTAGGTGGGGCACTGCTGGGTATTGAGGCCGCCTTTTTGGTTTTGTTGTTAATTTGATATATATCTTCCCTATCTACTATTATACTATCTGTAAAGGGGTTTATAACGAAGCCGTGGTAAAAAGATGTTTCATCAAAAATTATACTGATTATATCGGAATAAGAAACTTCAATTATATCTTGTTTACTAAGCCCTTCATTGAGCAGGATTTCATCTACATTAGTAAAGAAAATTAAATATTGGTGGTTTTTATTGTCAACAAGTGTATTAAATATTAATGATGTACCATCTATGCTTTCGGTTATATTTCTTACAGGGGTATACAAATTCGAATTTATTAACTGATAAATGAAATTTTTATTGTTTTTTGGGTCTTCTTTTAGCTGTTTTATCGATTCTTCGAGATTATGCTTTCTTTTCATATATACCGCTCCTTTCGTATTTGCTATATATTGTACCAACTCGTGCCAGTCAAGATGGGGTAATTTATGCTTATAATAAATAGTATTCAGAATATCTTAAAAAGTTAAAAAATTTTGGACTAACTTTTAAAATATACGAATATAAATAGTTTTTTATTAATAGATTGGTAAAAGATAAGTGCAACCAATTTCCTGTGGAAAATATAATACAAATTTATTTGTAACCGATATCTATACTATACTAGATTGGGTATAAGTATACATGTCCATGATACCATTAAAAGCAAGCAATGAAAACTGTACCAATGAGTATTTAATCTTTTGTATCTTAAGGGGTGTTTTATATGCAATGTGTTTATTGCTCGGTAACTAAAAACTGTTTTGATTCATTGGCCAATTCTGCAGACGAAATTTATGATTATTTTGAAAATATCGGCAAGCATATAGAAAAAGATGAGTATTTGGTGTTAGATAAAACTTGGGATTTAGTTTATTATATTTTAACAGGCGAATCCATTTTTGAATTAGATGAAGGCGGTGGCTTCCCATTTGTTTTTGGCAATAATATTTTAGGCGTTTTTGATGCGGATGGGGGCAAAATTGGGCCAATTAGATATATATCAGAAGAAGGGGTCTTATCTTGTATCCAATTATTTGATACTATCAATAGGGAAGAATTTATAAATAGGTTTGATTTTGAAGATATTTTAAGCCATAATGTTTATTTCGATAAAATGCTTGACCCAGAGGGGCTTATGGAGCGTTCCATTGAATCACTGGAAGCGTTAAATAGGTTTTTTAAAAAAGCTTTGACCAAAAATAATGTTTTATTGGTTTATTTCGATTAATTTCCGCGGGAACCGCGGATTTTTTTGTTTTGTAAACAATCACATAAAATATAGTTGTACATATTATATTACTAGGAATTAATAATTTCCTGAATATAGAATGTTTATCTAGTGTAAAGGAGGCACATTATGTCAGCTTTTGAATTTAGAGATAGAGATAGGGATAGAGACAGGGACAGGGATAGAAACCGTGACACCAGGGAAAGAGCTGAATCTGCTGAACCGCTACTCTGTAAGAAGAGGGAAGATAGTATAATTGCGCTCAAAATATATGATTCTTGTAGGCAACAGGACTGTTTGACACGCCACGAAATTGGCCCGGCAAGGGCAGCGGAATCGGTAGATTTAGGCAGCGGCCTTATTGAAGAGGGGGAAATTATAGTCCCCCCAAGGGACGCAGCATCTGTCACAGTCGATAGGCTAAGGGTGAGGAAAGTAATTATAGTATCCAAAGAGCCATGCCCTTTTAAAAGTGGTTTTTGGGATATAGATTTGAAATATGTTTTCGTATACAGGCTAACATTTAGGGAAGCCGGTGGGTGTATTATTGGTTCAGTAAAAGCTAATAGCATTTATAACAAGAGGCTAACATTATTTGGCTCAACAGGGACTGACTTCGTACTTTCGACTGATTTATTTATGGGCTGTAACGACAGTACGACTTTAGATTCTGACCCATTTGTTATGGTGGAAGCTAAGGCAATGCCATTGGCAGCAGAGCTAAGATATAACAGGTGTTGTATTAATGACTGTAATAATTGCTGCAATGGGGGCGCCGACATTGATGATTTTGGCTCCGACCCTGCTGAAGTCAATGTTACTATCGGGCTATTTAGCATAGTACAGTTGTTTAGGATTTGTAATTTGGCAATTGAAACTAAAGGTTTTAGCATACCAGATGAACCTGAAGTATATGACCCATTAAACCCATGTGATTTCTTTGACAGCTTAGATTTCCCAATGGATATTTTCGCGCCGCCACTCCGCTCAGATTTTTTGGCAGGGGCATCGAATAATATTTCGCGTGAAACGGCACGGGGCTGCTGTGATTAGATTTATCTGCTCGGAATAATTTCCGGGCTTTTTTTATTTATATTTTAAATATATATAAATTATTCGCGCTAATTGTATTTTATGGCTTGTCCTAGAATAATAGGCAGATATGGCCTTAGAAGGGGATATGTATCCGTACTGGGTTTTTTCCCAGCACATTTTTGCTAGCTATTTATAAGTTTAATATCAGCCCCTAATTGTGTTAGCTTTTCTTCTATGGCTTCATAACCGCGTTCGAC
>JAITVM010000147.1 GCA_031285815.1 Clostridiales bacterium
TATTAAAATATTTTCCAGATATATTAACAGGGCTACCGTGTGACAAATGCCCGCCGTGTGCTAAATTCATACCCAAAACAGTATCGCCTGGGTTTAAAAGTGCAAAAAATACGGCAGTATTCGCTTGTGCACCGCTATGTGCCTGCACATTTGCATGCTCTGCGTTAAATAATTCTTTAGCGCGGCTTATCGCCAATGATTCTACAATATCAACTTTTTCACAGCCACCATAATACCTCTTGCCTGGGTAGCCCTCAGCATATTTATTAGTTAATTGTGAGCCCATTGCTTCCATTACAGCTTTAGATACAAAATTTTCAGAAGCTATTAATTCAATATTATTCCCCTGCCTAGTTACCTCTTCGGAAATAGCAGCCGCTATTTCTGGGTCTGTTTTTAAAATACTGTTCATAAGCCCTCCTAAGAAACGTTTGCGTTATATTTAACTTTTAAAACTATGGGATATTGCGTGAAAAATAATCCAGAAGGCCGGTAGGCGGTTTTGCCCACGGCAAATTTATATGATTATAACATAGGGGTTATAAAAATAAAATAATATGCCTAAATATTATTTTTGGCCCCCCCTTCTTATTAATTACTTTACTTGCTTTACTTGCTTTATTACTTTACTAACTTTATTTACACTTGTCACTTTCTCGCTTCCCCGACATATGATAATACTAATAAATATTAGAAAGAAGGTTATTTTGTGGAAGATAATTATTACCGTTCAGGAAATGTTTATGATATATCAAATAAATACGAACAAGAAGACTTTTATATAGAATCCGTTGAAGCAACATTAGCGCGGGCATATGTCCCTTTTCAAAAAGCTGATAAGATATACCCGCCAAGCCAAGCTTTGTCACATGGCACAGTATTCCCAGATTTATACCAGCCAGAATTTTCTTAAAATAAGGAGGCCACTATGTTACTAAAAAAAATAATGGAATTAGATTTTATGAGTATTGACCTACAATTATATTTAGACACACACCCCAACGATATCCGTGTATTAAAAAAATATAATGAAGTAGTTGAAGAATCCAATATGTTAAAAAAAGAATACGAAAAAGAGTTTGGCCCCTTAGTTTCTTTCCGGAATACGCAAGATGCGGCAGAAAAATGGTCTGATGAGCCATGGCCAAGCCAAAGGCGCATGAATTTAAGAATTTTTAAGGAGATGAGATAGCTAATGTGGGTTTATGAAAAAAAATTGATGTACCCAATAAATATTAAAAGAGCAGACGCAAGGATGGCAAAAGCAGTCATGGACCAATATGGCGGCCCTGATGGTGAATTAGGTGCTAGCCTTAGGTATATAAGCCAGCATTACGCTATGGTAACACCAGAAGCTAAGGCAATCTTAATAGACGTAGCAACAGAAGAGCTGGGCCATGTAGAAATGGTTGCAACAATGGTACGCCAGCTTACAAAAAACCTAACCCCAGATGAAGTAAAAAAACAAGGTTACGATGCTTATTATGTTGAACACGGTTTGGGCGTTTACCCGCAAACCGGTTCCGGCCTGCCGTTTTCTGCACTTGCATTCGCATCAAAAGGCGACCCCATTGCAGACTTGCATGAGGATATGGCCGCAGAACAAAAAGCCCGGGCAACCTATGAAAATATTATGAAGGTTTGCGACGACCCAGACGTTTTAGAGCCACTTAGGTTTTTAAGGGAACGCGAAGTTGTGCATTTCCAACGTTTTGGGGAAGCGCTCCGGATAGTTCAAGATTATTTAGATAACAAAAAACGGTTTTATACTAACCCAAAATGCTGCAAGTAAAGTAAAGGCAACGGGCCCAATTAGCTGGGCGAAAAAGCGCCCTGGCCCCAGGGCGCTTTTTTTAGTTCAATATATTTATTTTTTAGCCACAGAAAGCACAACATATCCATACTCTTCAAATTTTTTAATAATTTCCGTTACCTCATTTGTATCTAATTTAATTATTATCTCCACAGCATTTTCAAAAATAAAATTATTAATATGTGTGATATTAACACCGAATTGTTTTACTACGCTAGAAATATTGGCATAAGTCCCCAGCTTGTCCTCGACTTTTAAAACAATCCTGGCACCCTTTTCATTTACGCCCATAATATCAATAAAAGCTGAAAATATATCCAGCCTAGTTACAATACCGACAAGCTTATTTGCATTATCAACAACGGGGAGCGAACCAATATCATTCTTCTTCATTACAAAGGCGGCATCTTCTATAAGCTGGCCTGGATACGCAGTAAAAATATCTGTTTTCATAATATCAGATACTTTTGTTTTAGAAAGTAGATAATTAATTTCATAAACACTTAAGCTTGTCGCCTTTGATGGGCTAACCTCTGTCAAAAGCTTCTCTGTTACTAACCCGACCAATTTTCCGTGGTTGTCAATAACCGGCAGCTGCGAGTGCTTCCTTTCTTTCAAAACCTGAAAAGCCTTAGCAACTGAATCATCTGGATATACAAGTGCGACATCCTTGCTCATCCTCTCAGAAACGAACATTTATAATACCACCTTCCTATTAATACATTTTTATATTTTCTGGTAATGCCAAAAATTATCGTAATAAAAATGCATTGGATAAAATTTACGTTTTGATTAATTATAACATAAATTTTCCGTATATCAAAAAGCTAACCATTATATTTATGAAAATAAAATACATAATATACGAAATAACAACCGCCCTTAATGTGGTATTAATAAATTTATTGTTTTGTTTTAATTTAAAAAAAATAACCAGCAAAAGCATCTGCACATGGATAAGCGGTGAAACAAATACGCTTACCGAAACTAAAAGGCCAAAAATATACCCAAATATTTCATGAAAAACCGAAACTAAATTAGCTCCCATAATCCCCCACCAATCCCAAATTACCTAGTATAAAAAAGCTATTGCGGCATTATGGTAATTATAATTTAATGGGGGTTACTATTTAACTACAACAAAACTATACCTTCACATCCTATAAGCCTCAAACCAGTAAGTCATTAAAAACAAAAAACACCAAGGCTGCTTTCTTGATGTTTAATACTTAAAGTTTTTTATTTACCGCCGCCCAGGCTACTTTTTGACGCCCCTAAGCTCCATCCTATTGCTATAAAGGACATCTATGGTGCGGTTAAAAAAATCTTCAGTTGCTGAATTTTGCTTGCTTATGCTTTCCAGGGACTCTCGCACAATCTCTTCAGTTTTAGCTAATATCTCATCAGCATAATCCATTGCGTTAAGGCGCATGTCCCGGGCTGATTTTTTGCTTTCTTCAATAATGTCATTGCCCTCTTCCAAAGCCTGTTTGTATATTTCGTGCTCATCAATAAGTTTTAGTGCCCGCTCCTCTGCTTCCTTAACTATTGTAGTAGCTTTCGCTTTAGCATCAGCAATTACCTTGTCGTGCTCCGCTATTATCCTTTGGGATTGGCGTATTTCATTAGGTATATTTAAACGTATCTCATCAATAATATCGTATATTTTTTCCTTCTCAACAGATACCTTTCCAGAAAACGGCACAGATTTGCTGGATTCCAAAAGGTCCTCCACCATATCTAAGTATTTTAAAACAGAGTCCATTAATATCCATCCTCCTTAATCCTTATACGGCATACCCCCTAGTTTCCGCTAGCAGGGGCTGCCCCGTAATTTATCCATCAAAACCCCTTTTATTTCTTGGGGTACCATATCATCAATACACCCACCATAATTGGCAATTTCTTTAACAACACTAGATGACAGGAATAAATATTTTGTGCTGGCAGAAATAAATAAAGTTTCTATATCTGGGTTTATGGACCTATTAGTCAAGGCCAGCTGAAACTCATATTCAAAATCAGTTACAGCACGCAGCCCCCGAATTATCACATCGGCACCTGACCCTTTCACAAATTCAACCAATAAGCCAGAAAAAGATGTTACTATAACGTTGGGGAACCCTTTGGTTATAAGTTGTAACTGGCTCATCCGCTCTTCTACTGAAAAGAGGCAATTCTTTGAGCTATTTCTCAAAACAGCTACATAAAGCTTGTCCGCTAATTTAGACGCCCTTTTTATAATATCTAAATGCCCATTTGTCGCTGGGTCAAAACTTCCGGGATATACCGCTACCAACATTAGCCCCCCTATTTAAGTGTGCAGGCTGTGCCTATATTATTGCTATTTAACTGTACTGGTAAAATATTATTTTCGCTTTTTTAAAAGCCTTCTCACGGTAAACATTTAGGCCAGGCACTTCGATAACCGGGGCCAATGCACCCTGCTCCAATAAAATTGAACCCTCTTTTTTTAACAGCTTCCTTTGTTCTATAATAGTAAGCAGCTCTTTGGAAAAATCATTCTCATACGGCGGGTCTATATAGATTATGCTATATTCGCCATTTAAAGTTTTTAAAGCCAAAACAGCATCATTATTGATTACGGCCGCATTATCAGAAAGCTTCGTTTTCTCAAGGTTGTTATGTATTACTGTACAAGCTTTCTTGGAAGCCTCGATAAAAGTAGCATGCGCGCCACGGCTGATTGCTTCTATGCCCATAGCACCGGAGCCACTGCATATATCCAAAAAATTTATGCCGCCAATGCTATATTGTATTATATTAAAAATTGTTTCCTTTACCCTATCGGCTGTAGGCCTGGTTTCTAGCCCCTCTAATGAATATAGGGGCACACCCCTAGCTTTGCCTGAAATAACCCTCATAAATATCAGCACCTAATTAAAGCGTTGTATTTTCATTTATTATAACTAATCTTAAGATTATTGTAAACAAGCATCCCCAAAGTTTACCGTGTAATAAAAATTTTTTCAGCATTTACATATAGGCAAAGCTTTTTATATATAAAACTAAGCATCCAATTTTTAAGCTGCCCGTCATAAGACAAAGCATTTGATTTTGTTTCGAAAGGGTAATTTAAAACCTCGCTTTCAAAACGCTGCTTCTTCATTTTTTTAAAATAAGCCTTATTAACCCGGAATACGCCAATACTAATATCCAAAATATCTTTACTTTCTATTTGGCTAAATAAATCATCAATAAACCCTGAATACACTGTTTCAAAATTATCTATATAGATAAGCGGGTCTATACAAACCCGTATTTTATACCCCAAAGAGGCCGCCAGTTTCATATCCTGGGCCCGTTTTTTTAAAACCGGTGTTTTATGCTCAAATTTTTTAATTATCAAATCCGGTGAGATGGTCCAGGCAAAAATTACGTTTGGTGTAAACGGCATATCTTTTAATAAATGAAAGTTTGCAGATTTAGTCCTAACTTCTATCTTCAAGTTTTTATGCTTGGAGGCAAAGGCCACCCATTCCCTGGTTAAATGGAATAGGCTTTCAAAAGCTAAGATATCGGTATCATATGATATGCATAAGTATACATCCTGCCCTTTGAGGATTTTTTCCAGCTCTGAAAAAGTTTCTTCTATATTAACAAAAACCACTACATTAGCCGAGTGGTACATGCCTTGCAAAAAACAATACTCGCAGTCAAAAATACAATTCATAATGGATGTAGTGTAATAAAAATTTTCATTGCCAAAGCTGTCACAATATTCAGAGCCTTTATAAACCTGCCCGCCTTTTTTTACGGCTAAAATTAAATTCTGGCTCTTTTTTTGATAATAAAAGCTGCCTTTTGAAAATATATCCTGATAATTATCAACCATTATTATTTTAGAATTTTTAAACCGTTTCAAAAAGCCTGCAGTGTTTTCATATCTGAGCGCGCCCCTTTCAATATAAACATGGGAAAAAGGGCTGTTAAAAGAATTTTGGCAGTTATCATCCAAATTTTCAGTACCCGGCCCATACCCAGATATATTATCTACAATATCTTTTTGCACATACTTGCGCCCCAGGGCTTCATCTTTAATTTCATTTAAGAGCCCTTTGCCTTTAATTTTGCCAACTGGTTGGATATCTGCATATTTATAGAATATATCAAGGCCCTTGCCTTTTGATTTGCCATACTCAGCCAGTTTATATAAATAAGCGCCATTCGTTTTGCTTAGGCTTAAATTTTGCGCTATTTTGCCTAAAAGCAGCCTATCGCCATCCTGCAGTAAATCTTTCCTGCAATTTATCTGGCCATGGGCCATTTTAGCAAACTTTAATATCGCATCGACATGGCCAACCCCCATACCACTTTCATTTCCCCCTATTGCCTTAAAGAAAAATATTTGATATGGCTTAAAAAATTGGCAGCATACAGAATAAACTAAAGCCGATTCTGTATCTGCCAAATCTTCACCACAGCCGGTAAGCGTAGCCTCATCTGACGAAAAAATTGTTTTTTCATCAAACGGGGTTTTAAAAATTGTTTCTGGGTAATGGGCCAGGCCACCCACTATTTTATTTATATAGAAACAGCTGCCGTTTTTTAGCCCTTTATTAATGGCAGGCCCATAATATACAACAATATC
>JAITVM010000162.1 GCA_031285815.1 Clostridiales bacterium
CTTGCGGCGAAAAGCCAAAAAAACCTTCTTCAGTAGATAGGTCAAATTCGCTATAAATATTTTTGCTAAACCCCACTGAGGTTTTGAGCATAAGCTTATTATTTGCATTGTTAACTAAATAAACTGCCCCACAGCTACTATCTGTAGTTTCTAAAAGCTTCGGTAGTATGCTATCCAACAACTTGTCTAGGTGGACATTAATGGCTATAGAATTAACTATCTTTAATATATCATCATATGATGACTGCTTAGTCATCACCCAAGCATTCAGCCTTTTAAGGTTGTCAAAAAAAGGCAGCATATCGCCATCTGTATTTATTGAGGTTAAATTAAGTTTTTTATTTTCGACTATTTCTTTTAATTTTGTATTAACTTTATTTATCATCCTGCCAATATTTTTCTGATAACGCATATCGAAAAATAAAATCACAGTATTTAACACGGTTATAGCGAGGATAATTAAAAATATCCACCCGCGGTCTAAAAGCATCTGCTGCCCACCATAAAAAACAGAGGCTATAAAAATTAAATTTATAAGTAGTAAAATAACTGCGTCTTTATTATTTTTATCTGATTTATATATAATGAACCACACCCCCATATTAGAAGTTGCATTTCACTTAACCTTCACATATCTACTAATTTTAAATAAATATTTAATAATTGTCAACAAGTACCGGCGTTACAATTTAATTACCTTTAATATATTTACTTACATTTAAAATAAATTTGTAATATTAATATCATAATTTGAGCTTAAATCTAAAACGTCACCACTTTCTAGTTTTACCATTGGGCGTGAAAGGTTCGACTTATTAATAAACACAATCTCGCCTTCCATACCATTTGATAATTTTACCCAGCTCCCAATATAATTATAAGCAATATTTTGTATGAATACGAGAAGGTATTTTGTATCTAGCTGCCCGTATGAATTACGCTCAAAGGTTTTTATTACTTCAAATGGCAGTATCTTTTTACGGTAAACCCTATTTGCCGTCATGGCATCATAAATATCACAAATAGCTACTATTTTTGCAAATTGGTTAATTTGGTTTTCTTTTGCGCCAGTTGGGTAACCAGACCCATCTATTTTCTCATGGTGCATTAATGCCGATAATTTGATTTCATTTGGTATGTTTTGATTTTCCAATATCCTATAGCCTAATATAGTATGCTTTTTTATTTCTTTAAATTCCTCGTCCGTTAATTTGGACGGTTTATTCAAAATCGTCTGGTTAACTTGCGTTTTGCCGATATCATGCAAAATCCCGGCAACAGTTAAGTATTCTAATTCTGAATTGCTCATCCCGAGCCAACGCCCAAAAACATTACATAACAAAGCTACATTATTTGAATGGGCATATGTGCCTTCATCAAAGGTTTCTAAAAAGCCTATATAAGTAAAAATTTCTGATTTGGATTTTATTTTATCCATTACATTGCTTGCTAAAGAATATAGTGCGTTCATATCGATCTTTTGGCCCTTGCCAATATCATTTAGCACACTCTTTAATTCATTTGTGCTTTCAATATAAGCATCATTTACCCTTTGGAATTCTGGGCGGCTAACTACTTCTATTTTTTCTTTCGAATAATTTATATTTTCATCATCAGGCGAAATGTCGTTAATATCTGCTGTTTTAATAAACAGCTCAGTTACGCCTAACCGTTCCAATTCCCTAATATCTGCTAAAGTAATTAATGTGTCTTTGGGAATAATAATTTGTCCGCCTTCACCCTCTATAGATTTCGCAAGTGCCATGGATGGCGAAACTTCACGAATATTTATTTTTCTATAATCATTTGCATTACTACCCATATTAAAAACCATCCCCAAAATTAATCGTTATTATCGTTATCGGATTTTACGCCACAAATCTTAAACTTATAACTATTTGCTTTTAATAAAGCCGGATCTGCTTTGTTAATAATTTTTAATAAAAATAACTGGAATAATATTAGAATTGATTGTATGATATAAAATAGCAAGGCTTCACGATAATTTATTAATATGAAGAGCGGGTGGTTGAAATAAAACATTTTAATTTTAATACAAAATTCACTACATATGCTGTTTATGCAATTATAGTAATATGTATCTCTATAACATATGAGAAAATAATCGGTAATGTAACACCTATATTTGTAGGCATATCCGATATTTTTTCAATAATATACAGTGTAGTCTCGCCATTTCTACTGGGCTTTTTTTTAGCATTTTTGCTAAATTCACTTATGAAATTGATTGAAAAAAATATATTTTTGAATATACGGTTAATAAATAAAAATAAAAAACTAGTGCGCGGCCTGTCCGCCTTTTCCACATTCGCAGTAACCTTTTCGGTTATAATTTGGTTAATGAGGTTTTTTATCCCCGAACTTATTGAAAACCTACAGCCACTATATAACTTAATATCTGTCGTTTCGGATTCGGCGCCAAAGTATATACCTATTTTAGACCAGACTCTAGAAGAATTCCTCCGGTCTATGGAATCTTTCGAGGACCTATTAAACGAAATAAACAGCTTCTTTAGTGTTGAGCTTTTAAAAATTGAAGATGTTATGAGTTATTTAGAAGTTATACCTGATTTTTTTAATAAAATAATTAGCTCTGCAATAAATTTAGTCTTAGCGATAATGATTGCTTTTTATATGCTTTGTGATAAAGAATCTATTGCTAATAACATACAAAAGATACTATTTGTTTTTTTTAAGCGCCCTTTAGTAGAAAAAATATTATTCTTAGGAAGTGAAACCAATTCAGTTTTCGAAAAATTTATTGTTGGTAAAGCTGTAGACTCTTTAATAATAGGCATTATTTTCTTTATTGGTGGGTTGATTTTAAAACTTCCGTTTTTAACAATAATATCGTTTATTATTTGCGTAACAAATATGATCCCGTATTTTGGGCCATTTTTAGGGGCAATCCCCTCCATCCTGCTTGTGCTCCTTAATAACCTAACATCTGGCACAAGTATTATGCAGACTATCTGGCTGGCCATATTTATATTTGTCTTGCAGCAAGTTGACGGGATTATAATCGGCCCAAAAATCCTTGGCGATTCAACTGGTTTAAAGCCTCTGGGCGTAATCTTCTCAATAATTGTTGGGGGGGCGTTGTTTGGGGTTTTAGGGATGTTTTTAGGTGTCCCATTCTTCGCGCTCATTACAAATTTATTCTATAGCTATGTTAATAAAAATTACTATGACAAACAAATCAACAATGAACCTATCAATAAAATATAAGGGGTTTTTTAAATGTACTCAAAACTTAAAGGTAATATCATTATGCTGCTTTTTTTGTGCTATTACTTCATCCAAAATTTTATTATACTTGTTATCATTGAGCGGTTCCCATTTTTAACAGGCGACATTACAACACTTAACATTATAAACCAGCTTACAATGTTTCTAATCCCTATTGGCATTTATATAATAATTAAAAAGCGGGATATCCGTGAGCTATTTGCCATCAACACTTTAGGGCTAAAAAATATATTATTTATCGTGATAATTACCTTTTTACTGCAGCCCGTTACAATGGTTATTAACGGGGTTATTACTTTGTTTTACCCAAATTTTGCGGCTGATTATGTTTCTAGCATGACAAATAGCCCATTATGGTATATGATTTTATCAATCGCTGTTATGCCGGCAATTTGTGAGGAATTAATGTTCCGTGGGGTGATTTTTTCAGAATTCCGTAACGAAAACAAAACTATGGTTTTATTATTCCCGGCTTTGTATTTTGGCATAATGCATTTGACCATTAACCAATTTTTTTATGCTACATTTTTAGGTATTGTATTTGCTTATTTCATTATTAAAACAAAGTCTATATTCGCCGGGATGGTCGCCCATTTTGTACTAAACGCCTCACAAGTTGTTATGCTACACTTTGTTACAGAAATACCTGGGGCTGAAGCAATAGAAGAAATCCCTATTAATGGGCTAGTACAAGTATCATCTGCTGTTATTGCTATTATATTTTGGTCTGTTGTTGCCGGCATCTTATCACCCATACTTTACATCCTGATAAAAAAATTTAATAACTTAAATAAAAAAAATCAAGATTCCCCAATATTTAGAACACCAATGAAGAATATTGATACGGCTTTTGAGCTGGCAGGCGAGGAAGATATTATAGAAGGTCCTGCTGCTGAAGGCACTTTCGTGTACAAGGGAAACGATACCGATGATACTGGTTTCGGGGTACTGCTGCCACAACAAGAAATATTAGCTACACAAAAGTCAAAAAGCAAAGAGGATTTTTGGTTTATCATAACCTTCATTGTTATTTGCTTGATATTTATATCTATTACAACATTAACAAATACTATAAGTTAATTTATGGAGGCAGTTATGAAAAATTTTAACCAAATAATGGCGGCTAATATAGTTGCCATCACGGCCATTACAACAATTGCAATTGTTTCAGTTGTACATTTAAGCATTATAGCTATAAAATTTGGAAAACCAAAACGCTATATTGATGATACAGGGATTAGGTTCTAGTATCAAAACAAAAAAATTAGGGCTGCCTTGCTAACAAAAAAAGCAAGGCAGCCCTTTATTAATTAAATTTTATTTCATAAACATAATTAAGCTTCCTATGGTAATCAAGCTCTACTAAATCAGCTGGCGTTACCTTGCCTTCCGGTTTTTCAAAGTATTGAAGGCCCGCGTATTTCAACATTTTATATACAAATTGGGAGCAAAACATAATATTCGCCCTATGTGAATATTTAAAGATAAGGCCCATAATATTATATGCGCTGCCCTCCGCATTAATTTCCTTTATTTTATCAATAATCTTCTTCTTTTGGCTTTCATCCGCATTTAAACTATACACAATTATAGACGAGTCGCCTTTTTTATTAAAGTATTCTATCATTTCACGGTTTAAGCCCGGCGGGTATGCCTTCTCCCCACCGTTATAACTAATAATAGTTTTAAGGTCCAGGTCAAAGGAAATAGAAGCATGGTTATATTGCTTCCTGGTAAAAACCGATATTAATTCGCTTGCCGAGCTGCCTGTATTAGATATTATAATGTAGACCCTTGGGTCATCCAGTGTTGCATATGCCGCATCAAAATAATCTTCCGTCAGTGTCCCGTTATTAATATACCTAAAGGAGTTATGCCTTGGGAGGTCAGTTATAATTTCCTCTATATTTTCAACCGAAACGCGCTTGCCCAGTTTTTTGACATTATCAAATGCCGATATTATTTTTTCTTTATTATGTTTTACCTCATTAAAACTAAAAGATGAAATATCTTGCAAAGAGGGCATATAAAAATAAGAGTACTTATTAACAATAAAAAAACGCTCTATCACAAAAGGTGCTACTACACCCGCCACACTAAAAAGCTTATTAAAAATAAACCTTAATGTATCCTGGTCAGAAAAGTCCATCGTATTATTAAATGAAATTAAAAGGGTCAAAAAAAGGCTGTAAGATACGGCCATAAGCAGCTTTAAACGTATTTTTGAAGGGGTCCCAATTGCCCTTATAATAACAAATATATATGCACTTATGTAAGACAATAAAAAAATCTGGCGGTTCCCGTATAAAAAGAAACCGCTGATGAACAATGTAACACTTGTTTTCGAAACCAAATGGTACCTTTTAAGGTTTAACATAAATTCCTTACCGCCCTCTATACTTTCAGCCCTCTTCATTGGCGTTTTCGCCTATCCGCGCCGATATGGCATCAGTTTTTTCTTCTGCCTTTTTTTCTTCAGCTTTCTTTTTTGTTTGGCGTTCAAACTCTTCTTTAGTTATAACATCATATACATGCACTTTAACAGAAACTACATCAAGGCCGGTCATTTGCTTAATCGCGCCCGTTACTTTATTTACAAGCTCTTGAAATATATCCGGGATATTGAGGCCATATTCGCATATAATTTTCATACTAACAGAAACCTGTTTTTTCCCTACTTCAACGGTAACCCCTTTAGTAGGGTCGTCAGCATTCCTCAGCATATCTGTAATGCCCGCAATAAAATTCCCGCTCATAGCAAGTATCCCCGGTATCTCGCCTGCAGAATAGCCAACTATTTTTTTAATTACTTTTTCATCAAACGTAAGGTTATTATCCGGTTCCGCCGGCAGTATAGCAGTATCCAGTTCTGTATTTATATTACCCAAAAAATCATCCCCTTAATAAATTTTCGCCTTAAATAATTTTCGCTTAATAAGCGCCATAAACTATGGCTACCATTTACCACGAACCTGCTTAATATATTTAATAATGCTGGCCCCTTTATCATGGGCCAACCCAACTAAATAACCTATAGCACAGCATAATAAAACCAGTATTGTTTTAAAAAAACCAATGAGGAGGAAAGATACCGCAACCAAAAGGCCTATTATTGTAAAAATTATACGCCATAAATAAGGCTTTAATAATTTCGCCGAATTTGAAACATCAACCCACTTCACAAAAACCACCTTCCATATTATTTTTAGTTAGTCATAGTACCCGGATATCATCTGAGGCTTCCTCCCCAGTATCTTTTGGGGGCACATAATTCGAATTAAGCTCATTAACCTTGACCGTTATTTGTGATACATCAATACCCAGTGATGATTTCAAAGTGGACGCAATCTTATCTTGTACAGCCTCCGTTAAACCTGCTAAGCTATTTGTATCATTTATTGAAAGGCGGACAAAAACTTTTATTTTAGACGGCAGCTTATTCAGCTTCACGCGGACAAAGGAATAGTTAACCCCTTTTAAATCTGAAAAGCTGTGCCTGGCTGTAGATTCAACTGTCCGTTTAGAAAATTGGAGCTCGCCTTTAGCTTTTTTAATAATTAACAGATTTGATTTGCTAGGCATAATTAATACTACCACTAATAACAATAAAAACAATGCCCCAATTGCTATACAAAACCCAGCCAGTATATAATCGGGCCAAAGCCTGCCCTCGCGGTATGCCCCAACTATATCAGAAACAGCTGGGATATTATAAAATTGAGACAGCAAACAAAAAGACAGCGCTAACCCAACTAATAATACAAATACTAATAAAACCTTATATAAACGCCCCATATCAGACCCCCATCTACTGCCCACAGTTGGGCATAACGCAAATATATAACCGCTATATATATTTTATCATTAAAATCTATTATATTACACCAATTTTATTAAATAATTTAAAAGGTTGAGCCTAATCTAAAAAAGCTCAACCTTTTATGGGCTACAAATTTTACTCAAACCTGTGATAAAACCCTTTGCCCTTCTTCTTCAATAAATTGATTTGTGTATAAGTTATAATAATACCCCTTTTGCTTAAGTAATTGGTTATGGCTGCCGCTTTCTTTTATCATGCCATTTTTAATAACTAAGATTTTATCACAAAAACGTATTGTCGAAAGCCTATGGGCAATTATAAAACTGGTCCTGCCTTTCAAAGCCGCTTCTATTGCCCGTTGGATTTTTTGTTCTGTCTCAGTATCAACCGCTGAAGTAGCTTCATCCAAAATAAATATAGATGGGTCGGATATTATAGCCCTGGCAAATGATATGAGCTGCCTCTGCCCAGAAGAGAGCCTGCTCCCGCCTTCCCCAACTTCTGTATCATACCCGTTTTCAAAGCCCATAATAAAACCATGTGCGTTTACCAATTTAGCGGCTTTAATTATTTCCTTGTCTGTAGCGTCCAGCTTGCCAAAACGTATATTTTCTTTTATGCTCCCGCTAAATAAATGGGTACCCTGTAACACATAGCCTAAATTAGAATGCAAAAACGATTGGCTATAATCCCGGTAATCCTGGCCATCAATATAAATCTCGCCTGATACGGGCTCGTAAAACCTACAAATTAAGTTCACAATGGTTGATTTGCCAGAACCTGTTTCACCCACAAGCGCAATTTTTGACCCACTGTCAACTTTTAAGTTGAAATTATTTAATACTTTCTCGTTTTTGTTGTAATAAAAAGAAACATTTTTAAATACTATATTGCCTTTTAGTTTATAATGGTTTTCATACTTGGGGTTAAAGGAGCCGCCAAATTTTTCAATTGACCCCTTAGTGTCTTTTATCATGGGCTCTTCTTCCAAAAGCGAAAAAGTACGCTCCGCCGATGCCTGGGCAGACTGCATATCTGAAAAAATCCTCGCCAGCGATTTTACCGGCTCAAATATCTGCATAATATAATTAATAAAAACATACAAAGTTGTAATATCAATAACCCCATTTAAAAACTCAGTGCCGCCCACGTCAATGACAATAGCTAAGCCAACACTTGATATAACTGTAACCAATGGCAAATAAACAGCAGAATACATCATCACTTTAAGCGAAGCGGCTTTCATGCTATTCGTCAAAACTTCAAACTCATCAAAATTCCGCGATTCCCTAACAAGGGTTTTTGTAGTTTTGACACCGTTTATACTTTCATTAATAACACCTGTTATTTTTGAATTTATTTTCCTTGTTTCCCTATACCCTTTTAAAATCTTTAGCTGAAAGAAAAAAGATACAACAAGTAAAACAGGGAAAACTACCAGAGAATATAATGCAATCCGCCTATTTAGGATAAACATATTAATTATACAAAATATTATAATAGCAGCCGACCAAAAAATATCCAGAATTGCCCAAGCAATAACGTCGCCTATCCTTTGTACGTCGGTAGTCATCCTTGACACTATCCAGCCAACAGGGGTTTTATCATAATAAGAAAATGAAAGCTCCTGCAATTTTTTAAAACCCTGCTCCCTTATGTCATGGACAATACCCACTTCAATTTTGCCGGCATTGCAGACAAACAAATATATTAATAAGCTCTGCACTAAAAAAAGCACTATATATAATAAAATAAACGAAATAGGCAAATCTTTATTCTGGACATATTCCTTTATAGCAAATGAATTTATCAGCGGGAACAGAGTATCGCAAAAGGCAATTGCTATATTTAATGCAATAACTGCTAGCATAGTTTTGTTATGCTTTTTAACTGTTTTTAATATTTTCGCCCAAAGGTTTAAATTAAGTTTTTTTGTAAACTCCTGCTCTTCAAACGGCTGCAATTAAACCACCTCACTTGTCAATTCGTCTTCAAGCCTATTCTGTATGCCCCATACCCTTTTATACAGGCCCTCTTTGGCAATAAGCTGTTCGTGGTTCCCGGTTGCTGTTATTAAACCATTTTCCATAACCAAAATTATGTCTGCATTTTTTATTGTGTTAACCCTTTGGGATATTAAAAAAGTAATTTTATCCCCGCCCCAAAACTTAAGGCCCCTCCTTATTTGGGCATCTGTTTCCGTATCGACTGCCGATAGGCTATCGTCAAAAATTACCACCGGGCTATTCTTAATAAGCGCCCTGGCAATAGCTACCCTCTGCTTCTGCCCGCCTGAAAGGGTAACCCCTTTTTCCCCAACAACTGTATCATATCCGTTTTCAAAAGAAGTAATTACATTATGTACAGATGCAAGCTGGGTAACGTCATATATCTCTGAATCAAATGCCCCATATTTGGCCATTTTAATATTTTCTTTTATTGTGCGTGAAAACAAAAATGGGTCCTGAAGCACTACACCAATATTTTTCCTCAAATACCTTTTTTCAATATTTTTTAGCTCTGTGCCATTTATAGTAATTGAGCCAGACGAATAATCATAGAGCCTTAATAATAAATGCATTAGCGTAGATTTCCCCGAACCAGTCGAACCTAATATAGCCACTGTCTGCCCCGGCTTTACTTCAAAGCTTATATTGTTTAATAAATAATTATTGTCCCCATCGAATTTAAAGTATACATTATTAAAAATTATACTGCCGCACAAATCAGGTTTTACAACATCATCAGCTTCTTTTTCCTCTTCTTCGTTCAAAACTTCAAACACACGGTTTAGAGAAACCTGCATTTTCCCAAAATCGCTTAGGAGCCTGCCAAGCTGCCTAACCGGCCAAATCAGCATTGTTACATATGTAATAAATAAAATTAATGTCCCAACTGTAATCAGCCCCCTGTCAGCCATCAGTATGCTCGAAAATACTACGATAGCTATCTGTGACAGGCAGACGACATCCGAAGCCCCCCAAAAAAAAGCCAAATGCTTAATTAATTTATATACCAGTGCTTTAAATTCTTTATTGTTCTTTTGAAATTTATCCATTTCGTAGTTTTCCCGCGCAAAAGCCCTAACCACCCGCACTGCGGTCAAATTTTCTTGAAGTGTAGTCGTCAGTTCGCCTTCTTTTATATCCACTTCCCGAAATGTCTTTTTAACATTTTTGTAGAAGGCATAGGATATAACTATTAAAAATGGCATGGTAACAACAGAAAGGAGTGTAAGCCTAGTATTTATGTTAAGCATAATCACTATGCTTGTTATTACCATAAATATTACCCTCACAATCTCAACCGCTTGTATGCTTATAAATTTCCTGATAGTCTCTACATCCGATGTGCACCTTTGAATCAAATCGCCTGTTTGTGAATTATTTAAATATTCATACGGCAGCTTTTGCATATGGTCATAAAGTTTATCTTTTAAGAATTTGATAGAAGACTCCGACGCTAAAGAAGCGCTAATTTCTTTTATAAAAGTGAAAACAGCATTAATTAAACATATACCAATAATAATTAAGCTCGAAACTATCAAATTCTGCTTAAAATACCCTATGCCGGCATTGTTTACTAAAGTAGCAATAGCCTTTGGCAATACTACTGGCTTTG
>JAITVM010000034.1 GCA_031285815.1 Clostridiales bacterium
AACACAGAATTACAAAAAATTAGGATAAACCTCCATGGCATATGGTAAAAGCAAGGCACACACTATCAGCGCCACAAAAGCGCAATGCGCAACTCATCCCCAACCTTAGAGGTTGAGAGTATTATCGCGCGTCTAGATAAAATTTAGCCACCAAGTAGATACTAATATTTATATAATTTGACTATAAAGTGCCCAGATAAAACGGCGCATTTTTTTATTAAAAAACGCCCTTAGGCAAAAGCCTAAAAGCGTTTTGATAAACATTAAATATTTAAAAGCATATCCTCGACAATCTTACATGAATTTGTAGAAGCTGTATCAACATTTTTAGTGTATGCCTTATCCGCTGACTCATCCGCTTTATCCGTAATGCTCCTTATAACAACAAACGGTATTTTGTTTAAAAAACAAGTTTGGGCTATAGCCGCGCCTTCCATTTCAACACAGTAGGCTTTGAAATTTGACCAAATTTTAGATTTGTCTTCTTTTTTGGCTACAAATTTATCACCCGAGCAAATCCTGTTCACAAACACTTTATTATTGGTTAGAACAGAATCCGCCGAGGTTTTTGCAATAGAAATAAGCGCCTCGTCAGATTTAAACACACTTGTACCCATACGTGGTATAACCCCAATAGGGTCACCAAAGGATGTAGTGTCAAAATCATGGTGCATCAACTCGTTTGAAATAACTACATCGCCAACCTCAAGCTCGGCAGCAAGCGCGCCGGCCACACCAACATTAATTATATAGTCTACTGCATATAAATCTATTAAAACCTGAGTGCAGATAGCTGCATTCACCTTGCCAATGCCCGAGCGGACAACAACAACGTTTTTGCCATGCATAGTACCCATATAAAAATCTACGCCAATTATATTTTTGGCGGAAACAACCTCTATCTTAGATTTTAATGATGTGATTTCTTCTTCCATAGCACCGATAATACCAATGGTTTTCATAATTTTCCCCCTTAGCTTCGGAAAATTGTATTTACGCTAATCATATTAATTAGCATTCATATCTCGGAACAGTATAACATAATTTAGTAATTTATGTCAAAGCATATAGCCATCTATTTAACATAACCGCCCTAAGCCAGTAAGTTTTCAATCATATCAGCCATATTCCTGGCTTCAAAATTAAGGGTTTCTATGTCTTCGCCTTCTAACATGACACGGACAAGCGGCTCGGTCCCGGAAGGGCGGATAAGTACCCTGCCATTGCCATTAAACATTTTTTCCAGTTTGTCAATCGCGGCCCTAATTTCCCCGTGCTCGAGATATGTATTCTTTTTGCCATTAGAGACTTTAGCGTTAATCAAAACTTGTGGGAGGACTGACATTTTATTATTAAGCCCATGCAGCGGGGTATTTTTTTCTTTAATAATTTTTAAAACCTGCAGCGATGTGAGGATGCCGTCGCCTGTTGTTGTGTGATCTAAAAATATTACATGGCCAGATTGCTCGCCACCCAGGCTGTAGCCGTCAGAAAGCATTTTTTCAAGCACATACCTATCCCCAACATCCGTTTTAATAAACTCTATATTTTCGTTGCGGCACATAATAGCCAGGCCCAAATTGCTCATAACTGTCCCTACCAGGCCGTTGTTTTTAAGCTTGCCCTGCCCTTGAAGGTAGCAGGCACAAATACTTAAAATCTGGTCGCCGTCTACCAAATTGCCTAAAGCATCTACCAATAGGCACCTGTCCCCGTCGCCATCGTAGGCTACACCTATATCGGCTTTTTCTTTTTTAACAGCCTCTACTAAGGATTCCATATGTGTTGAGCCACAATTATCGTTAATATTTTTCCCATCCGGGTCATTATGTATAATAATTAACTCACAGCCCAGTTTTTCATAGGCCTTAGCCGCCACCTTAAATGTAGCACCATTTGCACAATCCAGTATAACCTTAAGCCCTTTTAAATCTGAGCCGCCCAGGGTACTTACTAAAAATTCTATATATTCATCATGGTATCCGCTACTATATTCACGGTAGCCAAGCTTTGGCCCGGAAATGCGTGGGATTTCGTCCATCTTATAAAGTATATAGCTTTCTATCTCTTCTTCAATCTGGTCTGATAATTTAATACCGCCGCTGCTAAAAAATTTAATCCCGTTATCTTCAAACGGGTTATGTGATGCCGATATAACAACACCCGCATCGAAACCATGTTTTTTTGTTAAGTATGCGATAGCCGGCGTAGGTATGACGCCAACAATAATAACCTTTGCCCCGACAGAACACATGCCGGCTGATAACGCCGCTTCCAACATGCCCCCAGATAACCGGGTATCCATGCCCACCATTATTGTGGCCGCATGCTTGGCATCTTTTGATAATACATAGGCACCGGCCCTGCCAATTTTAAAAGCAAGCTCCGGTGTAAGTTCTATATTAGCGAGGCCCCTAATACCATCTGTCCCAAATAATTTCCCCATAATCTACCTCCAAAACTTAAAAATTTATTTATACTAAGCAAAATGCCAGCCTTAACTATAGCTTAAGAATTTTATAACATTGGAGCCGTTTTTCTCTATCGAGACAATTGAAAACTCCGGCCCTTTGTCTTCAAAGAAATTGACCATGCCGTACGAATGGTATTTAGTGCCCCTAGGTAATACAATACTCCCCGGGTTCATAAAAATTATATTTTCTTGTTTATATAGTTCCGGATAATGCGTATGCCCAAAAAGGCAAACATCAGCACCCCGTTCCATTGCGGCATAGGATATTTTATCTTTATTATATTTTACACCAAAACTCGACCCATGCGTAAGAAAAAAATTATAGCCGTAAATATTTACTAACAATTCTTTCGGGGCATATTCCGCAAAATCGCAATTACCCGACACAGCGTAGAAAGTAATATTTGGGTATAATGGTATAAAGGGCCTCACATCTGTACAAGTGTCGCCAAGGTGGAACACATAATCTATATGCCCAGACAGCTTTTCAAAAATTGGGTGCATATTCATTCCTTACAAAAAATATTTGAGCTTCGTTTTGCAAAACGCCCTTTCACGAACTTTTACCAGAAGCTCAACTTTATTATATTTATACTATACTTTGAATAAAGAAAAGAGGTCCGCGAGTGAAGAAATTTTACTTCAACAATTTTTCTATCAAAATATCCTGTGTGTTTCTTCTTGAATCAATGATGGTTAAGACGGTTACCATATCTTCATCAATCCGATAGATTATTCAC
>JAITVM010000014.1 GCA_031285815.1 Clostridiales bacterium
AAAAACGACCTACTTTTTGCCGTATCTTATTCGGGCAAAAAACAAGAAACACTGGAGCTGGCAAAAATAGCCCTGCAACGCGATGTACCGGTTATCTCTTTTACAAGGGTCGGGAATACGCCCCTTGCCGAATGTTCAGTTGTTAATTTTGAAGCCGCTGCCTTTGAAGATGTTTACCGGACCGGTGCCTTCGGTTCACGCATCGCCCAGTTATATTTAGTAGATGTTATATTCTTAACTTACAGCCTTTTCTTTAGCGAACAGGCATCCTCCAAATTACGAAATACTTATGAAATTGTAAACCCTAATAGGATGTGATAATAAAATGCTTTTCTCTTTATACTCTACGGACAGCAAAGAGGTTTGGGATAGGGTTGTGGATTTGGCTACCCAAAATGGGGAAAAAGAAATGTTTTGCTCCCTGCATATACCCGAAGCCGATAATTTGCAAAATTTCCTTGAGTTCCTAAAACAACTGCATATAAACAAAGGTTTTAATTTCACGGCTGATATTTCCCCCCTAACATTAAAAAAATTATCACTTACAATAGAAAACTTAAATGAAATCCGTAAATACGGGATAAACTGCCTACGTATTGATTTTGGGTTCTCGGCTGCTGAAATTATTAGAATTGGCAAGGCAGGTTTTAAGATAGCGGTAAATGCAAGCGTTGTAAACGAAAGTTTCATAAATGAACTTAAGGGCTTAAGCTTTTTCGGGTGGCATAATTATTACCCGCGGCCCGAAACAGGCATAGATGTTTCTTATTTCAAATCCCAAAACGAATTATTTAAAAAATATAATTTGCCGGTTTACACATTTATACCCGGCGACTCTTTTTACCGGGCCCCGCTTCACATGGGCCTGCCTGTCATTGAAAGCCAGCGGTTCCAAAATACTTATGTAAATTTTATAGAGATGAAAAAATTAGCGCCGGGCATGCCGGTTTGTGTTGCCGAAGGGTTAATTTATAAGCGCCATTTGCGCTGGATAAACGAATATGAAGCGAGTGGCATAATAACTATCCCACTAAGCAATTTTGATGAACTGAGTAAAAGCCTGGATGGAAAATGTTTTTATGTGAGGAAGGAAGAGGCAAATATTTCGTGGCGGCTTGAAGATACCAGGAAGTTATTAGAAAAGCCACAAGAAATTTTAAATGCTAGCCTCAGAAAACGCGGCTCATTACAAATGGATACAAGCGGCTATGGCAGGTATGAAGGCGAAATACATATAATGACTAAAGACAGCCCACTACACCCATATGTAATAAGAATATCCGAAATCCCTTCACCTTACATTAATTTGGTTGATTTTTTAGATGCCCACCCGAAAATACGTTTTGAAATAATATAGCCCTTTTTTAATTAAAGCAATTCAAAAATGATTATCCAATTTTTTTAATTATGGCAAATTTCATAAGGAGGCATTTATCATGGATTATAAAAAACTCGCAACAGAAATTATCAGGCTAATTGGTGGGCAGGGCAATATTAAAAGCTACACTAACTGCATGACGCGCCTTAGGGTATCTGTAAAAGACAAATCGAAAATTGATGCAGGGTCAATTAAAGCCCTTAAAGGCGTTATCGGCATTATGGACGGCGAAGCTTTTCAAATTATTGTAGGCCCAGGGCACGCACAGCGCTTAAAAGACGCTGTAGAAGAAATTACCGGTATAAAATCAGACGCTACTGTTGAAGATGATTTTAACAGCGTCGCCGATGCCACAAAAGCAAAAATTAAAGCCAGCCAAACCCACATGTTCCAAAGGGCCCTTAAGCACGTAGGGAATGTTTTTATCCCAATCATCCCTGGTTTTGTTGGTTGCGGCCTAATTATGGCTATAACAAATGTTTGGAAACTGGCAGACCCAGCTATTACCGGCAACCAATGGTTTGCAGCTTTTGCCGCAATCGGCGGGCTAGTCGGCGGGCTGCTTCATATAATAATAGGCTATAATTCTTCTAAAGAATTTGGCGGCTCACCAATTTTGGGCGCTATCGCAGGGGCGTTTATTTATTCGCCGGCACTAAACGGCATAGCGGCTACGGCAGATGCCCCGGCTAAATTATTAACTATACCGTTGTTTGGGGTAGGGGTCCGTTCCGCTTTAGGAGGGGTCCTTGGCGTAATCCTTGCCGCGTTCGTTTTTGCTTGGATTGAGAAGCGTGTCAGAAAATTTGTCCCGGCAGCGCTTGATTTATTTCTTGTACCTTTTATAACTATAATCATTGGCAGTATAATTACCCTATTCATCATTATGCCTATCTCGGCTATAATAATGCAAGGGATTACTTTTGTATTAGTAGATTTAGCCCTTAGGCAATGGGGCGCATTTGGCGGCTTCCTCTTATCTGCTTTGTTTCTGCCGCTTGTTATGCTCGGATTGCACCAGGGCCTTACCCCTATCCATACAGAACTTATAAACACGGTAGGCTATACTGTGCTATTACCGATCCTGGCGTGTGCCGGTGCCGGCCAAGTTGGTATGGCAATAGCAGTTTACCTTAAAACAAAAAACCCGAAACTCAAGGGGTTAATTTCTAATGCATTGCCTATCGGTATTTTGGGGATTGGCGAGCCCCTTATTTATGGTGTCTCACTGCCATTATTCTACCCATTTATCACAGCTTGTTTGGGTGCGGGGTTTGGTGGCGCGCTTATCGGTTTTGCAACCTCGGTTATAGGCGACGTAGGCGCCACTGCTGTCGGGCCGTCAGGCGTTGTTTTAATCCCACTTATAGCTAATGGCATGTGGTTATGGTATTTGATGGGTTTAGTTGCAGCTTACGCGGGCGGGTTTGTTTTAACTTACTTTTTTGGGTTTAAAGAAAGTATGCTTGAACGCCTTAAATAAATAAAACAGGGAGGATGAAAAACTTGAATGACCTTGGTGGGTTACATACGGAAAAACAAAATGAGGGCACAATAAATTTAGATAAAATGTCTGCATTAGAGGTTTGTATGGCAATGAACAACGAAGACTCAAAAGTTATTTCAGCCATAAAAGAGGAACTGGCACAAATAGCCAAAGCCATAGATTTAACAGTTTCACAAATAAAAAAAGGTGGCCGTTTAATTTATATGGGTGCCGGAACAAGCGGCCGCATGGGGATAATAGACGCAGTTGAATGCGTACCCACATTCGGCGTTACGCCGGAAGATGTAGTTGGTTTAATCGCCGGCGGCGACATGGCCTTTATAAAAGCGGTTGAAGGGGCGGAAGATTCTTCAGAAATGGCTGCTGCTGATTTGAAAAACCTTAATTTAGCAGAAAATGATATAGTAATCGGGATTGCCGCAAGCGGCCGGACGCCATATGTTATTGGCGGGCTTATATATGCAAACTCGCAAAACGCCGAAACCGTATCCATTTCCTGCAATAAAAATTCTGAAATTTCAAAATATGCAAATTTAGCCATAGAAGTAGATGCAGGGCCAGAGGTTTTAACAGGTTCAACCAGGCTTAAAGCCGGGACAGCACAAAAACTTATTTTGAATATGATATCAACCGGGTCAATGGCCAGATGCGGAAAAGTATATAAAAACCTGATGGTGGATGTACTCATGACAAATGAAAAGCTTAAGGGCCGCGGCAAGCGCATGCTTATGCAAATCACAAATATAAGTAGCAGTGAAGCCGACGAATTCCTCCGCCTATCTGATAATAAATTAAAAACTGCAATAGTCATGGCAGAAAAAAACTGTAGCAAAGAAGAAGCCGACGAATTGTTAAATAATTTTGGCGGGTCTATTGAAAAAGCTATAAACGGTAAAAAAACAGCCCCTTAGGTTTGGGGTTGTTTTTTTACCTGCAATGAATAAATTTAATTTTACTCGATGACAACATTTATATCAACACCATGAACCTCGATATTTTTTAAAAACATGCCCAGCAATTCTTTAACCGCTTTTGTGGCACTTTCTTTAGCCTGGTTTTGTAAATTATCTTTTGAGAGCTCTAAAATTATAGAATTCTTGACCTTCTTCATTAATTCATTTTGCTCTGCCGCAGTAATTTCAATCTCCCCAAACCTAAGCAGCCCATTATTTGTTGAATATATTTCTGTCCTGCCTTCCAGTATTTCTACAGACGAAATAATTGGTTTTTTAATTTTAATAGTTAAAACTTCTGTATCCTCATTATATTCCATCATTTCTTCAGTAATTTCACCAAGGTTAGTTGAGAATTTCGCTTTGCCATAAAAAACTATAGTTTGGTCCTTCCTGAAAATTTTCCAATCAGTAAAAGACTCATCCCATTTTATTTCTTCCCTCAGCTCTGTTTCTAAAACTACCAATTCTTTTTTAGCATTTATTCTTTCAAACAAAACATCTTGGACTTTTATTTTCTTTAGAATTTTTGCCATCTCGGGCATTTCTATATCCATTGGTTTATTACCTGCTAAAAACTCAGCCTTTGAGGTTTCTTTTGAATTAAATGCATAAAAATTCCCTACCAAAACAAAAATAGCCGCCAAAACAAAAAAACTTTTTAATTTTTTCAAAACTACAAAGCCCCCTATCTCAAAAATAGAACTAAGTTAAAACTCCTGCAGGTACATTATCCTGCCCTGCACAATAGTCCCTAAAACCTTCCCTTTAACGGTTTTGCCGCTATATGGTGAAAATTTCGCTTTAGACGCAAATGTTGACGGGTCTATTTTATTTTCAGCATGGGCATCAAAAATAAACATATCCGCAGACATCCCAACTTGAAGCCCGCCTTTTTCCGGAAGGTTCAAAAACTTAGCCGGGTTTACCGTCAGCTTTTTTAAAAAATCCATAATGCCCATCCCCCTTTCCAGGACAAGGCAATTATAAGATACTAAAAAAGCTGTCTCTAAAGAGGAAATACCATATGCTGCATTTTCAAAATCTGTCATTTTCCTTTCGATTGTCTCCGGTGAATGCCCAGAAGAAACCATATCTATAGTGCCGTCAAAAATCCCTTCAATAACCGCTTCAACATCCTCTTTTGTACGAAGCGGCGGCTTCACTTTAAAAAAAGTGCCGTAACCGCGCAGGTCTTCTTCAGTCAATGTAAAATAATGCGGGCAAGTATCGCATGTGGCCTTTACGCCATTTTTTTTAGCCTCGCGGATTAGCCAGACAGAGCCTTTTGTACTGATATTTGTTATATGGATCCTTGCACCTGCATATTTAGCTAACAGCAGGTTCCTGGCTACAACAACCTCCTCCGACTCGCGCGGTATGCCCCGGAGCCCCACTTCTGTCGAGATAATCCCTTTATTCATCACGCCTGCGCCCGAAATAGATTTATCCTCGCAAAAAGTTATTACCGGTATATCAAACATAGTAGAATATTTTAAAACATTACTGAGGAGCGAAGCGTCATAATCAGCCTTCCCGCCATCCGAAATAGCTACAACCCCAGCCTGTTTCATCTGGCCAACCTCCGACATTTGTGTGCCATTAAGGCCTTTTGTCATGCCGCCATACTGATAAATATTAACATAGGATAAGTTTTTCGCTTTGTTATCTATATATTTAACAACAGTTTTATCATCAATAACCGGGTTAGTGTCCGGCGAAGCAGTTAGCGTGGTAAAGCCGCCTTTTATTGCTGATTTTGAAACAGTTGCAATGTCCTCTTTGTATTCAAACCCAGGGTCGCAAATTTTGCAGGATACATCAATAAGCCCCGGGAAAACATATTTCCCTTTAGCATCGATATATTCCGGGATATCATAATTAAGCTTGGGCCCGATTTCCACAATTTCACCATAATCAATAAAGATATCTGAAATATCAAGGCTGCCGGATTCATCGAACACCGACGCATTTTTAATTAAAAGCCTCATTTATTGGGTTTCCTCCCATAGATAATAAATATAAAAGCGCCATCCGTACGGCGACGCCATTTGTTATCTGGTCGTCTATCAAGCAATTTTTTGTGCCGATTATTTGTGATGATATTTCTATGCCGCGGTTTATAGGCCCTGGGTGCATAACTATAACATCCGGTTTTGCGTATGACAGCATTTCAGAATCTATTTTAAATAAATTACGGTATTCATTTGTAGACGGCATTAGCGAACCATATTGGCGTTCCGGCTGCAATTTAAGCGATAGGATTACATCCGCTGATTCTACCCCTTCATATGCATTATAAAAAATTTTAACGCCCAGGCTATCAATAAAATCCGGAATCAATGTTGGCGGCCCGATAACAGAAACCCTTGCGCCAAGTGTAGTAAGCGCCCAAATATTGCTCCGTGCCACCCTGCTGTGCATTACATCGCCAATAATTGAAACCTTTAAATTTTTAAAGCCGCCCTTTTGCTCTTTTATAGTCAGCAAATCTAAAAGCGATTGGGTCGGGTTTTCGTTTATGCCGTCGCCTGCATTAATAACACAGGCAAGTGCACTTTCTGCCAAAAGCTTTGCCGACCCCGACATTGGGTGCCTAATAATTATAAAATCGCCGCCCATTTGGTCAATTATCCTGCCAAGGTCAATTAAATTACCTAAATCGCCGCCCTCGTCGCCAAGCTTCATCTCAACCACATTTGCGCCTAAATACCCTGCCGCCAAATCATATGATATTTTGTTGCGCGAAAGGGTATTTCCGAAAAGTGTAATAACCGATTTGCCATTTAAGATTGCCGCCCGTTTATTTTTTTGCGCTATGACATGCTTCATAGTTTCGGCAACTTTTAAAATATAATTTATTTCGCCACTCGATACATCTTTTAAACTAATAAAATCTTTTCGCGTGAATTTCACTAAATGCATCTTCCTTCAAATAAATATACCGGCGCTAAAAAAATTTATCTTTTGCCATGCCCTACCGCTTTAATTAAAGCATTAAAATAATCCGGCAGCTGGGTTTCAAATTCCATATAAATATTTGTCCTGGGGTGTACAAAGCCCAGCACTTTTGCATGCAGTGCCTGGCCTATTAAATTAAACGGCTGCTTCTGGCGGCCATAAACCCTGTCCCCTACTAACGGGTGCCCATAGTCAGACATATGCACCCGTATTTGATGCGTGCGCCCGGTTTTTAAAATCAACTCAACCAGTGTATATCCATCAAACCTATCCAAAACATTAAAATTAGTAATAGCAGG
>JAITVM010000019.1 GCA_031285815.1 Clostridiales bacterium
GTTTGTCAACACGTCGAACTCGTTACAGTGCCTGATACTGCATATCAAGCTTGCCCAAAAACAAGCACAGGTAAAGTGGGCGCTTTTCACTGTGCTTGTTGTGTATTAGTTTGCTTTAATTTCTTTAAAAGCCTCGGTTTGTTTTTTGATGCCGGTTTCGGCGGCGAAACGTTCGATACTGGAAGCGCCAAAGAAACCGTCAACGCCGGTAGTATTTTCGATAATATATTTGGCGTCGCCTGGCTCGGCTATAGGCCCGCCGTGGCAAATGACAAGGATATCTGGGTTAACTGCCTTTGCGGCATCGCAAATATCTTGTACACGTTTTACACAATCATCAAGGGTAAGGGCAGTTTTAGCGCCGATACTGCCTTTTGTGGTTAAACCCATATGAGCGACAAGGATATCGGCACCGGCTTCAGCCATATCTTTTGCCTGGGTAGTATCAAATACATAAGGGGTAGTTAGTAAATCAAGCTCATGAGCTTTTTTAATCATATCAACTTCAAGGCCATAGCCCATATCAGTCTCTTCAAGGTTTTGGCGGAAAACGCCATCAATAAGCCCCACGGTGGGGAAGTTTTGTACACCGGCGAAGCCCATTTCCTTAAGCTGTTTTAAGAATACATCCATTATCCGGAACGGGTCTGTGCCACAAACGCCTGCCAATACAGGTGTGTGCTTAACAACGGGCAAAACTTCGGCACCCATATCTACAACAATTTGGTTTGCGTCGCCATAACTTAATAAACCTGCAAGCGAACCGCGGCCAGCCATACGGTAGCGGCCTGAATTATATATAATTAACATGTCTGCGCCGCCGGCCTCGCTGCTTTTGGCTGTGATGCCTGTGCCGGCCCCTACGCCTACTAAAATGTTGCCGTTTTCTATTTCTTTTCTGAATTTGGCTAAAACCTCAGTGCGTGCCATTGCCACTTATAATCTACCTTTCAAATTTTATTATATCGTCTATAGAATTTACTTAATTATCTACTAAAGCAATTATTATTTTGCTGTGTTGGCCTTCCGCATCAATCATGTATAAAGTAAATGCTGTTTTGCCGCCAAACATTGTTAGGATGCCTGTACAAGGGGGCTAGCCTGAAAAACCCATACGCTGTGTTTGCCCATGGTGGTTTACCGCCTAATTTTGTTAGACTCCATAAATTCGGAAGGGGTAGCGCCAATTATTTTTTTGAAGGTTTTGCAAAAGTGGGCATAGTCTTTATAGCCAACGGCTAAAGCCGCCTGGGAGCACGTAATGTTTTCATTTATCATTAAGCTGCGGGCTTTATGTATGCGGTAGCCGTTTAAATATTCCGGGAAAGTCAGCCCCATTTCCTTTTTGAAGAGGCTGCTTAAGTGTGACCGGGAAATAAATAAGCCATCGGCCAGGCCAGAAAAAGATATACCCCACATATAATGGTCAGAAACATATTTTTTGACAGCTGCTACATAGCCCCTATCCCTAATACCGGACACGGGTGGGTTTAAATGCGGCCACCCCGCATAAGTGCCTGTGTTTTTAAATTCGCGTGTTTTCTCCACGATAGCTTTTTCATACGGCGCCCTATCAAATGTTGAGCCTCCTATATAGCCGTTTGTGGATGAATTATTATAGATAAACTCAAGGTCCATTGGGGTATTAACCGGCCCGCCATATATCATTTTGATAATGCCCGGTTTTTTTTCATCACAAGCCCCAAACACCCTTTTCGCAAGATCGGCCGCCGATTTAAGGGGCATAACATGTTTTGCGCCAATTCCCCCGCCCGGGGTTAGCCCCAAATGGGCACAAATAATATCCGCGCCTGCTTCTACCATTTTAATAGCTTGGGTTTCGTCAAATACGAAAGCAAGTGTAAACATACCCATTTGGTGCGCCTGTTTTATGGCTTCAACTTCGGATTCAAAACTAAACCCCTGTTCTTCTAATGCTTCCCTAAATAAACCATCAATAAGGCCGATGGTTGGATAATTGTTTATCCCGGAGAAGCCGGATAATTTAATTTGTTTTAAATATTGTTCAAGGATGATTGTTGGGTCACAGGCATTTAAGCCAAAAATTATTGGGGTGCCATTTGCTTTTGGGACCACCTCTTTCACCCCAAATTCCATAACAAGCCTGTTTGAGTTAGAGTAGGGCATGAAGCCTGCCAGGGGGCCAAGGCCCATTTGCCTAAAGCGGCCGGGGCTAAGTGCCAGTATCATATCCGCACCGCCTTGAATGGCCATTTTTGCCGCAAGGCCAGAACCGCATGATACGCCTACTAAATGCAGTTTTTTTTCGAGTTGCTTATTGAGTTTTTCCATTAGCTGATATTGTTTAAGTTTCAAGGCAGCCACTGTCCCTTTTATAACAATATAATATTTATGTTATAGCGAATATATTTAATATAATATCACAAAAAATAACAGGGTACAGATAGTTTGTTTAAAAATTTTTTTATTAGGCACGCAAAAAAATGAAACCTTGCCTTATTTGATCAGGCAAGGTTTTAAACAAGGGGGCCGGTTTTAAAAAGTATTGCCGGGTTTGGTTCATTAAATCGGGCTACTTCCCCTCTACAAAATAAGGGCACCCGCTCTCCGCCCCATTAGTTGCAAGCTGTGTGGCAGAAGGCAGCTCATTTAATGTACAGTTGCCATATAGCTGATGTTTGCATTTGCTTACGCAATTTATGCTCATAATATAACAGTCAAGCAACCCTAAGCCTTATTAAAATATAACAACCAATATTTAAAACAGGATTGCTTCTGCCCGTAGGGGCAGGTTCCCCTTTCTTTAAATAGTTTTATTAAAATCAAATTAATATGTTACAAAATAATTAAGTTTTCATGACATTTATTATCCGAAATGACAAAAATAAAAAAAAACGAAAAAATTTCTTCACTTTATCAGATTTTGTATTAATATATATAAATAAGATTACGATATAATACAAAGCTATACTGTGCGGTTAAGTAATTTTGTGTTTAAGTATAGTTTATTCATATACAGACTTTTTATTCTAATATTTTATGGTAATATAGCAAACCCGTTTGCTATAGGCCAGCTTAATTAATGAAAACCAAGGCTGTGTTATGTTGTAACTTTGTTACACTATTGTTAACTACTAATGAGGAGGGTGTGTTTAAATATGAAGGTAAACAATAAAACTTTATTGTTGTCTTTAATGTCTACTTTTTTAATTGGTATCAATGTTTATGCTAAGCCAACAACTTATAATGTTAATGGGGAGAAGTATACTTTTGACCCAAGCTCTATTAACTTATATGTAAATGAGAAACTGGTTGACAACTCAATTCTGAATACTATTATATATCAGAACAATTTGTATGCCTCTGTGCGTTCTGTTTTTGGCGGCTTGGGGGCGGAGATATCTTATGATAAGAAAACGAAGGAAACTACGGTTAAGTATAGCGGCAAAACTTTGGTTTTAAAAACAAATGACGATGAAATGTACCTAGACGGAAAAAAAATTCAACTTAATGCCCCAATAAAAACTATCGACAATAGGATGATGGCACCGGCAAGGGCGTTATCTGAACCATTAGGCCTGCGGGTTGATTGGGATAAAGCAACAAGGACTGCATTTATTGACGAGGTTATTGACCCTATAGATGCTGAGGAGCAAGCCCTGAAGGCGCTGGGTGAAGAGATAGCCCAAGCGAACCAGGAAGCTTTGGGCCAAGAAGAAAATGTGGGGCAAGAAGAGGAAAACCCAAATGTAGAAGAAACAGTGAACCCTGAAAATGAAACTAAAGAAGGGGAAATTAAAGAAGAAACTAAAGAAGGGGAAATGCTAGAAGAAGAACCCGTTGGCGAACCCGCTACAGAAGAAGGGGCTAACCCCCCAGCAGAAAAAGAGGAAACCATAGAGCCAATTGATAAGGAAGAAGACGAAGGCCGGCCGGTTTATATCATTGGCGATACCCCAAAAATAAATGACTTGAGCATTCAGACCATGGAACGTACAAAATATGTGCAGACTAATTTAGAATCTTATAGCATAAAGGACAATGTATTTCAGCTCAACTTAGAAAATAGCTTGAGTTATGTGTCAAAATACATATCTGACGGCACAAATTTAGTTCTTGACATTGAAAACTGTACGCTATCAGATGCCGCGGCGATACGTAAGAACTTAAATAATTCGCTAATCAAGTCATTTACGATAAAGCCTATTGAGTCTGGTACACCAAAAGTAAGGGTTATTATAGAAATGTACGAAGGCTCTTCATTTATGGTTAGCTACACTGTAGATAGGAAAACAATAAGCATTGAGATAGAATCGCCAAGGGCTACTAAGCCTAAAGAAGAAAAGCCATCAGAACCTGCGGCGGTTTTTGAAGGCAATGTTACTTATGATGAAGCAAACAGCCGTATTGCCTTAAAGAAAATACCGGGCAGGAAAGTTTCGTTTACACATAATGACCTATATAACAAAAACCAATATATTTTAAACCTTGGTTCTGATTTTTCCGATGTTTATGCAGATGGCACTTATTCCGTAGAGAACGAATATGTTTCATCATTTACTATTTCAAGCGGCTCAGGCAAAACTGAAATCAAAGTTAATGAATATAAAATTACTGCCTGTGTAACAGAGGAAGATAGCAATAATTATTATATTTATTTAAAAAGCCCGAAAGAGGTTTACCCACTGATTGTTATCCTTGACCCAGGCCATGGCGGGGAAGACCCGGGTGCAGTAGGGAACGGGCTTAGGGAAAAGGACTTAAATACAGATATAGGGTATAGGCTTTATGATTTAATAAATCAGAATAGCCAAATGAAAGCTTATTTTACCAAAACCGAGGACTATAAAATGCCACTATCTGAGCGTGCATATTTTGCTAATAGGAATGGGGATATATTTATTTCTATACATAATAATTCAAGCACAAAATCAACCCCAAGGGGGACTGAAGTTTATTACTACAGGCACTATAATGATTCGGAAATTGGCTATTCCAGCCGGCAGCTGGCCCAGGTGATGTGCAATTCAATTTCTGAACATTTAGGCTCGAATAATAGGGGCACATTTGAAAACGCATATACAGTTATACAAAAAACAGAAGTCCCGGCTTGTTTATTAGAAATCGGGTTCCTCAGCAATTGGCAGGATGCGGCGCTTTTAGGTACACCGGAATATCGGCAGAAAGCGGCGGAAGGGGCTTATGAGGGGATACTGAAGGTGTTTGAAAATTATAAGCCGGCAAGGTAAGGGCAAATAAATTTATTGCAAAAACTCAACCACTACCGGCTGAAGCCGGTAGGTTGAATTGCGGCTGAAGCCGCCTAAAGTTTATCTCCAACAGAGAAATTGTCAGTACGTTGAAGTTCTTCGATCTCCTGATAGGCACTGTAACGAGTTTTCTGTAAAATAAATCAACCACGATAAGTATTTATATAAATTATAGCATAGCTTGCCAGTCAAGGTAAGGTGGAAGATTTTTCGGAACGTCTTAATCC
>JAITVM010000032.1 GCA_031285815.1 Clostridiales bacterium
CTTTTGAGCCGATCGGGATAACACGCTCTTTGTACACTGAAACACATTTTATAAACCTCAAATTTGTATCAACATTCTCTGTTTTTAGGCTAACAAGCTCAGAAACCCTTATACCCGTCGCATACAGCACTTCTAACATAGCCTTGTCGCGGATGCCTTTATGCTCCGTCATGGAAGGCTGCTCCAACAGCCTGGCGACTTCTTCAATTGTTATAACTGCCGGCAGCTTCTTTTCGATTTTAGGGGATTCCACATTATAAGCCGGGTCAGATTCAACAAGCCCCTTCATTAGTAAATATTTAAAAAAAGAACGTATAGAAGCTAACCCCCGGGAAACTGTAGACGCCGACCTGCCTTTTTTTTGTAGGTATAACGAATACGACAATATACTGGTTTTATTTATTTTTTCCAATTTGTTTATGTTTACCGAATCTAAATAGGCCATAAACTGCCTAAGGTCACGCCTATATGACTCAATGGTATTTTCAGAGGACCCTTTTTCTTCCCTCATAAATTTGATAAACATATCTATGCCTTCTTGCATTGGCACACTAATCAAAACCCTACCTCCTTTTGTACATTAATTAAGCACATAAAAAATTTTGCCTTTGTATGCTTTGCGCGGTTATAATTTTCCTTACCTAAATATTAAAAATTAAATTAGGGATAACATATGCCTCTAAAAAACCAGCAAGTATTACACATGATAACGATATTACTAAAGACATCCCATATTCAAAAAACCCGTCAATCGTATCGTTTGGCATTCTGCCATTCTTGCCGTACACAAATTTAATTCCCGCATAAGAAACGAATATATATGCAGGGATTAGTATAATATTTTGGAGTAAATATAGTAAACATGCAAAATATACCCCTTCCGGCCCATAGGACATTATCAGGAATGCTGTTGTAAACCCATAGCTTACACCTTTAAACAAAACAACCAGCCCGCCCAAAACAACACCAAAAGGCATGAACGCAAAAAGCCAGATTATAAGCACAATCTTTCCATACTTAACAAATGACTCTTTAAAAATATCCGAGCCTTCCGGGAGCAATAGCCTATAGTTTTCAAAAAACTTATCTAAATATGACGCCAAGCGTACTTGGTTATCACTATCCAGGCTATTTGCCAAATAAGACCCCGCTAAAATACCTAGCATAACAATTGACACAATTGCTATTATCATAATATTATTTTTATCTTTTAATTTGCCGGCCGGTTTCCTTAAGCTACTTTTTTTCAACAAAGGCGCCCTCCTTAGGGGCTCTTTAAACACAATGCTAACAGCACGCCTACACGCATTAGCAATGATGAGCCCTTATATTAAATAGCAGCAGCTTAATAAAAAAACAAAAATCCCGCCCAATGCGTTAAATTTTATTAAAGCTGCCCCACTATTATAATATATAGGCCATGCTAAAAAAATATTACTTTAAAGCCAGCCAAAAATCAGCTGCCCGAAACCAATGCGTTGTACATCATTACCGCAACAATTGTTTTCGAATCCTTAACCTCACCGGAATACACCATATCTGTAGCTTCCTTAAGCGTATATTCCTCTATGGATACAAATTCGTCAGCGTCCAAATTCTGTTTAGTAATTTCGAGATTTTTCGCCAGGTATATATATAGTATTTCGGTACAAAACCCTGCCGAGCTAAACATTTTCGTCAAAAATTTTATTTCCTTGGCTTTATGCCCTGTTTCCTCTTCCAGCTCCCTAAGAGCGGCCGCTTCCGGTGCTTCACCATTTTCGACCATGCCTGCCGGTATTTCCAAGAGCCTCTCTTTTACCGGGTGCCGGTACTGCCTGACAAATATTAATTTCCCATCATCCGTAATAGGCAGGACACACGACGCCGCGCCGTGCTCTATATACTCCCTGACCGCTGGCCTCCCATGCTCCAAAACAACTTCGTCATGGTAAACATTAAAAATTTGGCCATCAAAAACTTTTTCATGGGCAACTACTTTATAATCCATAACACACCCCTAAAACTCAGCATTATTAACAGTACGTGGAAACGGGATAACATCACGTATATTCGTCATCCCTGTCAGGTACATTATGCACCGCTCAAAACCTAGGCCAAAACCAGAATGTTTTACAGTGCCGTATTTACGTAAATCTAAATACCACCAATAATCTTCAATATCCATATTTAATTCTTTTATGCGGCTTTCCAGGATATCTAAGCGCTCTTCCCTTTGGCTGCCGCCCATAATCTCGCCTATGCCGGGCACTAATAAATCCATAGCCGCAACAGTTTTGCCATCGTCATTTAAACGCATATAAAATGCTTTTATCCCTTTTGGGTAGCCTGTTACAAAAACAGGTTTTTTAAATACTTTTTCTGTAATATACCTTTCGTGCTCAGACTGCAGGTCGATGCCCCATTTTACTGGGTATTCAAATACCTCTCCGCTTCTTTCAAGTATTTCTACCGCTTCGGTATAAGTTATACGCTCAAATTTATTTGATACTATATTATTAAGCCTATCCAGCAAAGTTTTATCCACAAAGCTATTAAAAAACTCCATTTCTTCTTTGGCGTTTTCCAAAACATAATTAATAATATATTTTAGCAGCTCTTCAGCAACATCCATATTCCCATCGTTATCAACAAAGGCCATTTCCGGCTCCATCATCCAAAACTCAGCCGCATGGCGGGCCGTATTTGAATTTTCCGCCCTAAATGTAGGCCCGAAAGTGTATACATCACGGAATGCAGTAACAAAATTTTCTGCCGACAGCTGGCCGCTTACTGTTAGGCTTGCTATTTTCCCAAAAAAATCTTCCTTATAATTTACTTTATTGCCATCAGTTTTAGGCAGGTTTTCCAAATCGAGCGTAGTAACTTGAAACATTTCGCCTGCGCCTTCTGCATCGCTTGCCGTAATAATCGGCGAATGGACATAGACAAAACCGCGCTCATTAAAAAATTTGTGGATCGCAAAGCTGCACAAGGACCTTACCCTAAACACAGCCATAAACGTATTTGTCCGTGGCCTCAAATGCGCGACCGTCCTTAAATACTCTAAGGTATGGCGCTTCTTTTGCAGAGGGAAGCTTTCTGCCGCCTTGCCCTCTATGGCAATTTCACTGGCCTTTAATTCAAAAGCCT
>JAITVM010000272.1 GCA_031285815.1 Clostridiales bacterium
TGCCGAAAATTTTTTCTCATGCCTTAAATGTGAGTGTGTTTACCTTAACCATTTTACTACACGTTCACAAGCTCAAAATGAAATTTTTCGCTATATCGAAGCTTTTTATAATCTTGTCAAGCCTCATTCTGCTATTGCATGGATGGCTCCAAATGATTTTGAATCCTTAATCTCTATGTCTTCTAAAGGTACTGCTTGATTTATTCTGTTTTTATTCGTTTTTTTGTTATTTTTTCTGTCCGTTAAAATGGGAAGCCCTCACTTTTGCAACCAGCCAGTTCATATCAGCCATCCAAAACAATAGATCAGGCAAAATAGGCAATATTTCACTTTCACTTATTTCCATTAATATGGGAACCGGCTTTATGTCAAATTTATTTTTTGGAATCAGTTCCCTTATGTCGCTATATTTCATGCTTTATCACCTCATCAAAGTTATATTTATCTAACCTAAATTTTGAAAAAAACACTTATTAGCCTATTCATTGTATTATAAATAGTTTCGCCATATTCTTTTGTGTTATAGTCACTCCCGTTTTGAATAAAAATACTAATAACTCAACCACTACTGGTTGAAGTCCGTGGGTTGGACTGCGGCTTCCAGCCGCATAAAGTTCGGACACCATAATATTTATTTGACCCACCTTGGCCCTCCTAAGTCGCTTTGATGTTTAGAATCTTCATTGTGACTGGTTTTGACTTTCGATGGGTCTTTTTTCATTTGTTCGGGTAACTCATTTTACAACTTGACGTTTAGTGATTAAATTCACATTAGTTAGCTGACTGGCATGCCATGTTTTATAAATTCTGAGATTGGAACTATTAAACCATGGTCATTATCTATATAGATATTGTTTAAGTAATTTTTCTGTTGAAGTACTTTCCTCATGCGTTCTTCAGACGTATAAACCATCATAATAAACATCGGATTCTTAAAAGGTATTTTTAGCAGTTCTTCAGGCGTATAGTCATTGATTATGTCATTGGAAAAGTCATAAAAGATATGATCCTTACCAAAATCAAAACAATATCTACCACTTATTTCTGTTACTCCATATGATTGTACGGCATCATTATGAATAATTGATTTAATTGACGAAAGATTAAAATTTTCGTCACCAATTAAAACTATCCATTGCAACTAGAATCCCCCTTTGACGTTTTAAAATCAGTGGCTTGCTATAAAATTTAACAGATCTTTCAATGTAGTAAATACATCGAATCCTGCATTCTTAGCTCCTTTTACAAGTGCAGAAGATGGGGTAAGGTCAGGAGTATAACCGATTACTGTTTTTGTGGTGCCTGTTGCTGTTCTTTGCATTTGTGAAGTTAAACCTTTACCCGTACCAGATTTAACTTGGATAACTATGCTATCTAACTCAATATCAAAATCTGTAAGAATTGAACCATTTTGTCTTAACGTTATTTGATTAACCCCCACTACTCTACCAGGAAACTTTGATTCTATGGCATTTGCCGTTTCACCTACATATTTGTCCGAAGATGTAAACGTTCTTTCTACACCATTTTTATCTGTCGATTTAGAAGATGATTCTAAATAATACTCATGCGACTTTTCCCCATATATACTGCAGTACTTCGAAACAGGCATGATAAACAAGTCACCGTTTTCATCTACGAATGTTATAGTAGATTCATAAATTGTAACGTTTCTAGGGACGCCAACTGGTCTTTGGTCATTATTTTGAGCACTGCCGTACGGGCTCGGGAGATATGCTTTACCGGTAGCAATTTCCCATGCCCCAACAGGCCCCTACTGCAAGGGCAACTGCAAAAGCCTGTAAGACATTTATCTCTTCTCCAGTAATGTCAGTATAGTATTCTTTTACCTTCACAGTCCCATAAGCGGAAAACACTGATAATGCAAGTATTGCGCCTATTTTAAAAATAACTGGTGCAGCTCCTGTTACTGCTGTTACTTTAAAAAGGCCTTCTGCAACTTCTCTTGCAATTACTTTTCCGGTTTTAAAATCTACATATATTATTTCAGCTAATTGTTTGGCGGCTTCAACTAATTTTTCTGCCGCTTCTTTACCTGTTGGGTCTGTATATTTTAATGGGTTGTCAAGAGCATACATATATAAATTTGAGCTTTGCGATATTGATTCATTACTGGGTTTTATATTGCCTTGCACAAAATATTTGTGAAGCATATTATCAGGGTTCCAATGGCTATCTTGTGATAACATCCGTCTATCAACCGCATCATACATCCTAGCCTTAGCATGGTACAACCCCAAAACCTCATCATAAGCATGCCCGGTATAAGACGCTGGGATATCTAAATCCCCATCATCATATAACTTTGTTGGTTCTCCCCAAGTGCCATACTCTGTATAAGATTTTATTGCCCCACTGGCATCGGTGATATAAATATCGCTACCCAGCCTGTCCTGGTTAAAAAATATGCCCTCTTCCAAACCGCCTGGCATTTTTATTTCTGCGCTGATTTTTGTTAAGCCATAAAGGTAATTTATTTCTTTGCCATCCGAATCTAATTCAGTAAGTGCCCTTGGTATCCCATATGACCAATCTAAAATATAATCTTTATTAATTGTATCAGCCTCATGCCCGACTAAATCCCCTAACCCATTATAGGTATAGGCGCTTTCTTCATTATCCGGGTTAATGCCATTAACCATCCGGTTTGTAGTATCATAAGCATAGGTTGTTACCCGGTCAGGCAGCAGGCTGGCATTTAACACTTCTAATTTTTCTTCTGGCTGGAATATGCCTTCAGTTGCGTCTCGCCCTTCTTCATCTTCAACGGAAGTTTCTTCACTGCCATTTTCTTCAGGCAAATCTTCTATTAATCCGGTTTCTTCATCCAAGCCTTCCCCTGGTTCAGGGATTTCCGGCATTGGGTTTTCTGGTTCAGATATTTCAGGCAAGCTTGCCCCTTCTATATCCAAACTTTCCAAATCAAAAGAAATATTTGCTGGCAATTGGATAGCCCCAGAGGTTTTTAGCGCATTAAAGCCTTCCTGTCCCGGAATATTTAATTCCACGCCTGGCAAATCAATTTCTTCTTCGCCATTACCTTCCGGTGAATTTATTTCTTCTTGATTTTCTTCGCCTATTTCTACCTCATCAGGAATTGCACTTAACGTACCAACTAATCCTTCGGCCGTGTTAGTTTCTATTTTCTCAACTAAATTCCCACGCCCATCATAATTATACAATGTTTCTGTACTGCCGTTAAGCTTCCTAATTAATTGGTTTAGGCTATTGTAAGAATATTCTGTGGTTTGTGTTTCATTACCTGCACTTACTGCCTCAGTAACAAGGTTCCCTAAGCTGTCATAAATATAGTTTACAACCTCTTCCCCATCATTTTTACTAGAGTAAATTAGGCGGTTAAGCTCATCATAATTATATTCCATTACGAAGGTTTTCCC
>JAITVM010000298.1 GCA_031285815.1 Clostridiales bacterium
TGAAGGCGGGGAAGAACAAAAAGATATATTTAACGTGCTCCCAATGAGTTTTGGCCAAGAAGTTGAAAAACGTGTCAAAAAAACAATCTCTTTATCAAGCGAGTCAATTATTTTTGAAAACTACACCCTTGTTAATGAAGATATACAGATAGTTATCGAGAATTGCCGTGAAGTTAAATTCGTAAACTGTGAATTTGATAGGCTACGGGTAACCCCGCTAGTAATTAGCAGCTGCAACTCAGTTATGTTCGAAAACTGCACTTTTAAAAATATTTCCAGTGAAGTACTAGTTTTAGTAGAATGTACTGATTTAGCTATAAAGAATTGTGAATTTGATTTCATCACAGTACCCAATATAATAAGGTTTAATACTATCGATAATTTCTTGATTGAGAATTCGCTTTTTGTAAAGATTTCATTCAAGCAATTATCAGAGGCTATTATATCTGTTACAGAATGGCCAGATAATTTTATAATCAGGTCTAACACATTTATTAATTGCAAAAATACTTCTGGCTTCGGCTCTTTATTATTATACTCAAATGCAAAGCTTAATGATAATGCCAATATTTTAATCGACCGGAATGAATTTGTTAACTGCTTTGCTTCTGTGGTCCTTAATTGCCAGTATTTAGAGCCAAAGCACTACAGTAGCAATAAAATTGATAATAATACAAAATTAAGATGATTTTATCTTAATTTTTGAAATAAAACACAAAATTAAGGTGATTCTATGCTAATTTTTGAGAAGACAGAAAATTTGGCGTCCACATTTAATGATTTCGCAAAAAAAACAGATCTAATGTTAAATGACCTAAGCCAATATTGCTATATGGATTTGGCTCAAGCCCGGAAGCTGAAAAAACTTTTTATTCTAAAAACCCTAGATTTTCTAAATAAAGACAGAAAATTAAATATTGGTGTAATCGGGCAAGTTAAAACAGGGCGCTCAACATTTTTAAATACATTCCTATTCGATGGGGTAGACATTTTGCCAAAAGCCGCCACGCCCAAAACTGTTACCGTAACAAAAATCCTATATTCAAATAGAAACTATATAGAAACTGAATATTATTCAAAAGATGAATGGAACACAATTGTTGAAAGCGCAAATAGCGATAAATACGAAAATGTTTCACGTGAAATATTGGATATGGCACACAATAGCCCCTTAAAGCTAAATGAATACATTGGCCGGGATAAAGAAATTATCCCGGCTGAAGATTTTAACAGCTTAACAGGGCTCCTTAACGATTATATCGGGGAAAACGGGCTATATACCCCATTTGTAAAATCTTTGGCAATCCATTTAAATAATAAGGTTTTGAAGCCGCTTTGTATTTTTGATACGCCCGGCATGAATGACCCCGTTACATCACGGGCCAAACGTACAAAAAATTTCCTTGAAACCTGTGACGTAGTATTTTTTCTAAGCCGCAGCAGCCAATTTTTAGATAAATCAGACGTTGAGATATTATCGAACATATTGCCCAAAAAGGGGGTAAAGAAGCTTGTGCTGATTTGTAGCAGGTTTGATGATGCCTTAACCGATATATTACCGGATTGTGATAGTTTTGAAGAAGCTGCCTCAACCGCTAAGCATTTACTACGGATACACGCAAAATCTACCTCCATGCAGCTTGTAAACCAGTTTAGGAAAAATAATGCGCCCAGGGATACAATCTCTATTTTAAAAAGCCTTGAGGGGCCAATATTTATATCATCTAAGGCGCATGTTATGAGTAAAAAGGCAGTGGGTTCGTATTCATATTCCGAACATTTAGTATATAAAAATTTAAACTACTTTAAAAATATAAACCAGCAAGTTTTATATTCCATTGGTAATTTTAATGAAATTGACCGGGCATTTTCTGAAGTTGCAAGGCAAAAAGAAATTACTTTGCAGAAAAAACTAAGTTCTTTTATACCAGACACAACCCTTGCAATAAAGCTCGAGCTTGAAAATATAAAAAATATATATTTTGTACGCATGAATTTATTAACATTCTATAGTGAAGCTGATATCCAATTGCAGAAAAAAGCCATGCTTGATAAAACTAATATAATTAAATCTGACCTTGATAACTTCTTTGATGATTTTTGTGATTATATTGGGCAAAACAAAGAGGTTACTATAAAAACTCTGGAAAGAATTAATGAAAGCCCCCCGGCCCTAAATGAACAGGAGCTTGACGAATCCTTTATTGCCAGCCAAGAAGGCGGGGATTTTAAATGGTTTAACCCGTTGACATGGCCCAAAAAAAACCCGCGCACTATATTAATAGAACAGAAATATACATACATCCCCGTCTCAGAGGCATTAGATAAAATAAAAAGTTATGCGCATAAATATAGGGACACTTTAGATAATAGAATAGAAAATATAGTTGACGTATCAAGCCTTAAACACAAAATGCTTAGTACCGTTTTAGAAAACCACAATATTTCAGACGAGAATTTTGACCCTTTATATTATAAATTCCTGGTTAAAAAAACTTTAGACTCATTATCGTTTCCAAGCTTAGATATTAATTTAGACCCAATACTAAAGATTATAACCGAAAAATTTACCGGCGATGTCCGGAATACCAGTGACAAAAATAGTATACGTATTTTATTTTCCTACTGTATAAGGACATTTTATAACGAGTCTTATAACAAACTCGATTATGAAATCAATAATTTCCAAAACCAGCTTTTAGAACTTAAAGGGCAATTTTACAAAGCACTTTGTCAAAATATAGAAAGCGAGTTTGATTCCTTATTAAAAAAATATCAAGATAAAGATGGCGAACTATTGAAGTGTAAAACCTTGATTGATAAAATATCCTTTTATTTAGCAGAATGAAAGAATGCAAAAAGCGCACATGCCATAAAACGTGCGCTTTTTGTATTTTATTGCAAATCTTGAATATTCATCTTCTCTAAGGATTTCCGCCTTCTATGTTTGCCCCTGCACGCAAAATAGATTGCGGCTAAAATAATTGTCGGTATGTTAAATAATAAAAATATTATTATACTTTGTAAAACCCACCCCGGCATATTAGTTATTGTTGTAGAGGCTTCCTGAAGGGGGATTCCCCCACCTTCTGTTATAATTGTTGATTTTCTTAAAGAAACAA
>JAITVM010000069.1 GCA_031285815.1 Clostridiales bacterium
AGATAATGTAGACGGCTCCCCGGTAGTCCCACAAATTATGATAGCATCTGTTTTATTTTCGATTTGAAACTCTATTAGTTTTTTTAATTCCTCAAAATTAACTGACCTGTCTTCATTAAAGGGCGTGACTATAGCTACGCCTGAACCTTTAAATAACATAACAATTACCCCCTAAAATACTCCTCTAAAACGGATTCTGCAATTTGAACAGCGTTTGTTGCAGCCCCTTTGCGGATATTATCAGCAACTACCCACATATTAATACCATATTTGACACTCATATCCCTTCTTATACGCCCAACATAAACCTCGTCATGCCCTTTTGCATTAGTAGCCAAAGGGTACTCAGAACCCATATGGTTATTTTGTACAATTATCGAAGGGGCTTCCCTGAGGGTTTCAATTAATTCAGTTAAATCAAAATCTTTTTCAAATTCAATGTTTATTGATTCGCTATGGCAATCAAACACAGGGACCCTGACCGTTGTAGCTGTTATAGCTAAATCTGGCCTATTTAAAATTTTTCTGGTTTCTTCAACCATTTTGATTTCTTCTTTGGTATACCCCGATTCAGTAAAAACATCGATATGCGGCAAGCAGTTATTTGCTATAGGGTGTGGGAAATTAACAGGCGCCCCGCCTTTTAAGCTATTCTCTAACTCAGTATAGCCCTTCATCCCAGCCCCAGAAACTGCTTGGTATGTTGAATATACAATCCGCTTAATACGGTATTTGTCCTCAATTGGCTTTAAAGCAACGACAGCCTGAATTGTTGAACAATTTGGGTTGGCTATAATGCCATTGTGTTTTTTAACCTCGCCTGCATTAACTTCAGGTACCACCAGTGGTACATCTTTATCCATCCGGAAAGCAGATGAATTATCGATAACAACACAATTATTTTTAGCAAGCAATGGCGCATATTGCAAGCTAACCTTCGCGCCTGCTGAAAACAATGCTATATCAAGTTTATAATCAACAATATATTCATCTAGTTCAATTAAAGTGTATTCTTTACCTAAAAATTGTATCCTTTTACCAGCCGAACGTGCCGATGAGAAAAAATAATAATTATCTATTGGAAGCTTACGTTCCGACAAGACTTCTAAGAATGCCCTCCCTACCATACCTGTTGCACCTACTATGCCTACATTAACGCCTTTCATAAAAAACCCCTTTATAATACAAAATTAACAATGCCACATCAAAAAAGCCGACCCGAAGCCAGCTGCAATAATTAAACAAATAAATATTAACAGGATAGCGCTCCACCATAAAAATGATGACAATCTTTCAGCTATTAACTGAAAAACCAGCAAAAAACAATTAAGGTTGTTTTAAGCTTCGGCGGGCACCCCTTTCCTGTTAATAATTGTACCTTAATACAAATATCTAATAACAGTAATAATGAAACCCGCACCTCTATCAACGATATATATTTTTTACATCATATCATTTTAATTATAAACTGTCAAAGGTAATTTTTTTGATATATCCAGGCTTAAAACCTATGAAACACCGGCTAATTTATCTTCCCAAAAACTAGGCCCTGCTTTATTTTGGTATAATATTTAGTTTAAACAGGAATAATTATGTTGAGGTGAATTTGATGGACAAAGACGGCAAAGAAAAAAATTCGAAAGAAAAGAAATTATCAGCCAACGATATTTTGAAATATGAGATAGCAAATGAATTAGGCTTATTAGATAAAGTTAAAGAAACAGGCTGGAAATCATTAACCGCCAAAGAAAGCGGGCGTATAGGCGGGATTATGACAAAACGTAAACGGGACCAAAGGGCCGCTACCGAAAGCCAATCCCCCGAACTAAATTGATAAAAATAATTGATAATTAGCTAATATATATTTTTATTTTTTAATTTTTGTTATATAATAATAAGGCAGCGTTTTCAAATGAGGGGGATGTTTTTGGAAGCTTATAGGTCTTTTGCTTATGTTTATGATTTATTGATGGATGATATCCCGTATGATGAATGGGTTTCTTATATCCTTAGCCTATGGGCGGAATATGATAGTAACCCTAAGCTCGTTTTGGAACTCGGATGTGGGACTGGAAATATTACATTAAGGCTCGCTGAATTAGGTTATGATATGATAGGTTCTGATATTTCGGAAGATATGCTTACTGTAGCAAAATCTAAACAAAAAAATAACGATGTCCTATTTTTATGCCAAGATATGCGCAGCTTCGAACTATACGGTACAGTTGACAGTATTATCTGCCTTTTTGATAGCCTTAACTATATTCTAAACGAAAATGAGCTACTGGATACCTTTAAACTCGTTTACAATTACCTTAATCCCGATGGGATTTTTATTTTTGATTTAAACACGGCTTATAAATTTAAACATGTTTTGGACAATAACTCCTTTTCTGTTGTTAAAGATTCTGCGGCTTGTATATGGGGCCATATATATAACGATGATATTTTAGAATACTTTGTAACTTTATTTATTAAACAAAATGCGGATAGCTATCAAAAGTCTGAAGAGTTCCACTATCAAAAATCCTATCCTATAAAAAAAATAAAACACTTATTAGATTTGGCTGGACTTAAATTATTAAACACTTATGACGCGTTTACATTTGACCCTGTTAAACCTAATAGTGAGCGGGTTTATTTTATAGCTTCAAAGTAGCGCATATCTGGGGAGGTAAAAAAACAAATGAATAGCTATATTCTGAAAGCTACTGCCGGTGGCGGCAGTATAAGGGCTTTCTTTATTGATTCTACAAATATAGTAAATGAAGCCCAAAAAATCCATAATACTTCGTATACCGCAACTGCCGCATTAGGCAGGGCCTTGACTGCAGCATCCATGATGGGCTCTATGCTAAAAAACGAATCTGAATTAATAACACTATCAATACGGGGCGACGGCCCGCTAAAAGGCATTGTCGCTACTTCTGATTTTACCGCAAACGTAAAAGGGTATGTTTTTAACCCCGGCGTTGATATGCCCCTTAAGGGTAATGGAAAAATAGATGTTTCTGGTTCTATTATGCCCGGTGTCTTAAATGTTATAAAAGATACAGGCATCAAAGAGCCTTATGTAGGGCAAGTAAGCTTAATATCTGGCGAGATAGCTGAGGATATAACATCCTATTACGCTAATTCGGAACAAGTACCCACATCTGTAGCCCTTGGAGTCTTAGTTGATACAGACGGTTCTGTTAAACAAGCAGGTGGGTTTATTATACAGCTAATGCCATTTGTAGAAACAGCTACAATAGAAAAGCTTGAGAAAAATATTTTAGCCCTGCCCAGCATCACGAGCCTTTTAGATGGCGGGATTTCAATAGAAGAAATCCTTGACACAGTTATCGGCGAATTTGGCGTATCTATAAACGAACGCATAGAGGCCGGCTATTTTTGTAACTGCAGTAGAAAACGTGTTAAAAAAGCATTAGCCAGCATAGGCGAGATAGAATTAAATAAAATTATAGACGAAGACAAAAGTGCTTCCTTACATTGCCATTTTTGTGGTAAGGACTATCATTTTTCAGAAAATGAGCTTAGGGAAATTGTTCATAAATTATCAAAACATAAAAAGACAACGTAAGTTGAAACTTGTATGAACATATACTGTTTTATATAAACCGTATACTTACAGGGAGATGAGCCAGATGAAAAAACTTTTATTCTACACCAAAGATTATTGCAAACAGCTGGAAAGTATTGGTTTTATTGCAGAAAGGGGTAAACTTTCAGATTATTCTTTGTTCACAATCAATGGCGATGAGCTAGATTTTGAAAAACTTTCTGCCGAGCTTAAAAAAATAATATTTGAATCAAACCCCCTCACCAGGAATTCAATAAAAATAAGGGGCCTCATCGACGAAAACCTTTTCAGTAGTTTCGCACAAAATGTTTCATCGGATATCATAAACCTTCTAACTGAAAGTGAATTTGTTAATATTGATGGCTATATTTGCTTCCACCTAAATAAATATAAAGAAATTATCGATAATACTTTATATCTCCTTGTTAAAAGGTACTTAAACCCTTGACAGAATTTTTTTGGATAGTATAATACTTTTATTGAACTATAAAATATTTAAATCATTGATAAGGGCAGTACATAATAATACCGTTTTTAGAGAGGGCTATATTTGCTGAAAATAGCCTAAACGGGTATTATGGAAGACCACCTTTGAGTTACTCTAATCAAGTACGTTGATTACGTTATAATCATTTTGCTATAAAATGGTGGACAACGAGATTCTAGCCTCGTCCTTTTTAGGGACGGGGTTTTTTATTTTTAAAGTTTAAGGAGGAAATACAATGATTGTTACCCTAAAAGACGGGGTCCGGAAAGAATATGAAATGCCCATGAGCGTTTACGAAATCGCGAAAAATATTTCAGAAGGCTTAGCCCGTGCGGCCTGTGCCGGAAAAGTAGATGGCAAAGTAGTTGACTTGCGGTATATAGTTGAAAAAGATTGCGAGCTAAATATCCTTACATTTAATGATGAGGAAGGCAAAAAAGTTTTTTGGCACACTTGTAGCCATATTTTAGCCCAAGCAGTTAAAAGGCTTTACAAAGATGTTAAGCTAGCTATTGGCCCTGCCACAAGTGAGGGGTTTTACTATGATTTTGACCGTGATAAAGCGTTCACTTCAGATGAAATAGAAGAGATAGAAAAAGAGATGAAAAAAATCGTCAAGGAATCCCTTGATATTGAACGTTTTGAACTTTCCCGTAACGAGGCGCTTAATTTAATGAAAGAAAATAATGAGCCCTATAAAACTGAATTAATTGAAGCTTTACCGGAAGGGGAAACTATTTCTTTTTATAAGCAGGGTGAATTTACCGACCTATGCGCCGGCCCCCATTTACTCAATACTAAATATTTAAAGGCAATAAAATTAATCTCCGAAAAAGGCTCTTCAGGCGCTTATTGGCGCGGGGATGAGAAAAACAAAATGCTTTGTAGGGTTTATGGAACAGCATTTACAAAAGCCTCTGACCTGGAAGCGTATTTAAAACAGCGTGAAGAGGCGATAAAACGTGACCATAACAAATTAGGCCGCGAACTTAAATATTTTACTACTTCTGAACCAATAGGCCAAGGCTTGCCCCTCCTTATGCCAAATGGCGCAAGGGTAATACAGCTTTTGCAGCGGTTTGTTGAAGATGAGGAATATAAGCGTGGCTATGTTATAACTAAAACCCCCTTGCTGGCAAAATCAGATTTGTATAAAATCTCTGGGCACTGGGACCATTACAAGGATGGTATGTTTGTACTTGGCAATGAAGAAGCTGGCGGCGAAGTTTTCGCTTTAAGGCCAATGACTTGCCCATTCCAGTTTACCATATATAATGCAGAACAGCATAGCTACCGTGACCTACCTATTAGATATGCAGAAACTTCAACTTTGTTCAGGAACGAATCTTCAGGCGAAATGCACGGCCTAATTAGGGTCAGGCAGTTCACAATTTCCGAAGGGCATATAGCATGCCGCAAAGACCAATTAGAAGAAGAGTTCCGTGGCTGTGTTGAATTGATAAAATATTTTACTGACATACTGGGGCTAACTGAAGGCCTAAGTTATAGGTTTTCTAAATGGGACAGCAAAAACAAAGAGAAATATGAAGGCGACGAGGCAACTTGGGAAGAAGCCCAATCGGCAATGCGTAAATTATTGGTTGATTTAGGCATAGATTTTTCGGAAGCGGATGGCGAAGCGGCATTTTATGGCCCAAAACTAGATATCCAGTATAAAAATGTTTTTGGGAAAGAAGACACAATAATTACTGTACAAATAGACTTCTCGCTTGCAAAGCGGTTTAATATGACTTATGTAGACAGCAGCGGCGCAAAAGCCCACCCAATCGTTTTGCATAGGACTTCTATCGGCTGCTATGAAAGGACGCTTGCACTTCTAATAGAGCGTTTTGCCGGGGCGCTGCCAACTTGGCTTGCCCCCATTCAAGTTAAGGTGCTCCCTATTTCTGATAAATATAATGATTATGCTAAAAATGTTTTAACCAGCCTGGATAAATATAATATACGTGCCGAAAGCGACCTGAGGGCTGAAAAAATAGGCTATAAGATAAGGGAAGCAAGGCTTGAAAAAACACCATATATTTTGGTAGTTGGCGAAAAAGAACAGAATGAAAACACTGTTTCTGTCAGGAGCCGGTCTGGCGGCGACGAGGGCGCAATGCCATTAACAGATTTTATTAGCCGCATTAACCAAGAAATTTTATCGAAGGCAATTATTGAAAATGCAGAAGCGTAGGTAATCGAGCCGGGGGCTACCCAATTAATTGAGTAACCGGGCCCTCACACCACCATGCGTACCGTTCGGTACACGGCGGTTCTCTAGCTTATGCCTATGGACTTTTGATAGTAATCAGAAAAGAATAAGTACCCCATGCACTTCAAAATTTCGTTTTGCAGCGTTCTTGTAGGGATTAGGCTATTGGCGTGCGCCAATAGCCTTTTCTTGTGTTGGCGAACGCCCACGCTCCCCTAACCCCAGCTTTTGCAGCCGCTCAAATCGTGTCTTTAACTTCCTCCACTGTTTCCAGTAAATCATTCGGATTCGCCGCCTCATCCACTTGTCAATCTCCTTCAAAAAAGATTTTATATCGGATAGTTGACCCAACCGCGTATGTATTGCCTTAGCTTCCCCATACGCCATTATCAGAGGATAAGTATTATCTTCGCAAACAGCGGGGCGGCTATCTTAAGCCGCCCCCCAAATACGGTAAAACTTATGCAAAACGGGTGCATTCAAATAACCTTGCTGTTACAGGATAAAGCTTAACTGAAAGGCTGCTTCCATCGGGCCCAGCATCCATTTTAAAATTAGCCCCCTGTGGTGGATACGCACAATCTGCTTTTATAACGCCGTCGGGCAGCGGTATACGAATTTCCACCGCACCGCCTTCGCCGCGTGTACGCCAAACCGCAAGATATAACCGTTTTCCGCAGTCAACACCGGAACAAATAAATTCGCTGTTCATTGATGCCAGGCCCAGCGGCCAAAAAGGCAGCCCGCTTTTTATATCCATACAAATACGTTTGTGCACTTCGATCCCTATACGCACAAGACCCTGCTGTTCTTTTGCCAGCTCCACCAGGTGCCCGCTTTGATGAATACGGAAAAGCATAGCGCTTACCATATTAAAAATAACTGTTTCTTCATCTGCGCCGGCTTGCGGGTAACTCCATATAGCGGCTTGCTCCGGCGGCACGGCGGTCATACAGTTGCAGGCAATTGCCGCCATTTTAATATAATCCTCCTGGTCTGTAACCGATTGTATGCTATGCCGGGCGAGAAGGGGGTATACCATTCTCATGCCACCGCTTCCACAATTCTCAATAACTAAATCCGGATAGCGCGCAAAAACCCCGTCAAGCCAATCGAGATAGGCCCCCGTGTGATAAAGCAGCCCTGCAGCGGCACTATCTGCGCCAAGGCCAGTGCCTTGCCCTATGTTGATGTTATAATCCATTTTGATATAACCCACACAATAATCCTTGACCAACCGGTTAACCACACCATCTGCAAATTGACGGACTTCCGGGTTTCTAAAATCAAGCTGGTACCGGCCATGGTCGATTAAGGGCTTGCCGCTGCGTTGAAAAAACCACTCCGGCGGCACACGGCTGACAAGCTGGCAGTTAATGCCCATTACCTCAAGCTCCAGCCACAGCCCCGGGACCATCCCTTTTTCGCGGATATAATCTAATGTTTTTTTGATACCGCCAGGGAACCGTTTTTCGCTGGGCAGCCATTCGCCTACGCCGTCCCACCAATCGCCGTCCGCATACCATCCGGAATCGACGCAATAATAATCACAGCCTGCTTCTGCTGCCGCATCGATTAAAGGGGTTTCTTTTTCCTCAGTCGGGTCGCCCATTAGGCAATTCATATAATCATTAAAAATTACGGCAGGTTTGGCATTGTCCTGGTTTTCGCGGCGGATAATG
>JAITVM010000114.1 GCA_031285815.1 Clostridiales bacterium
ATTCTCCTCCAAAACTTTATAGGAGCCGTCGATTGTAACAGGTATTATTGGAACTTTGGCTTTTGTGGCGGTTTTTAGGCTTGCTTGTTTAAAAGGCAGCATGGTTGAAGATTTGCTCCTGGTGCCTTCAGGAAAAATTACAAGCGAATATCCGTTTTTTAAAATATTGACCCCTTCGAAAATAGCTTTAGCTGATTTTCTTAAATCTGACCGGTCCATAAATACGCAGTTTATATTTTTCATCCAATGGGATAAAAGCGGTACTTTAATGAGCTCCTCTTTTGCTATATAGCCTTTGTCCTTTTCGATTGCTGCCAAAAAAATTGCCACATCTACATTTGATTGGTGGTTGCTGACAAAAAGTACAGCCCTGTCTTTTGGGATATTATTTTCGCCGGTAATATGGAGCCTTGCACCGGCATCTTTTAAACGCCCCCTTGCCCAATCCCTCGCGACCTTATTTGATTTTTTTAAAATTTCGCCTTGTGGGTGGTTTTTTTCCATATTTTTGACTTCTATTAATTTTGGTATTGTAGCAACTAGGCTCAAAGTAAATTTACTAAAAAAAAGTATTGTTTTAATCATAATGCCTCCTATAAAAAAACCATGGGTTTGTCACCCCATGGTTTTAATTTTATTTGTTTTTTACGTATTTGTCCAGAAAATTAATCATCTGGTTATAAAATTCGAGCTGGTTTTCCAGTTTAGCAAAACCATGCCCTTCATTTTCTTTCAGCATATATTCGTAAGGTACATTATTACCGGCCAAGGCTTTAACCATTTGCTCAGCTTCTGCTTTGTTTACCCGTGGGTCATTTGCGCCCTGGGCAATAAAAACCGGTTTTTTTATTTTGTCTGCATTTAAAGCAGGTGAAGTTTTTTCAAATTGCTCTTTGTCGGCTACAGGGTCCCCAACACGTTTATAAAACATATTAAGCTGGGGCTTCCAATGGCTAGGTATCGTGTTCAAAAATGTAAATAAATTAGAAACGCCAACATAATCTACAGCGGCAGCATATAATTCCGGGGTAGTGGCCATACCGGACAATGCCGCGTAGCCGCCGTAAGATGCCCCATATATTGCTACCCTTTCAGGGTCTGCCACCCCAATTTTAATAAGCCAGTTAACCCCGTCTGTTATATCGTTTTGCATATTTAAGCCCCATTGCTTGTCGCCGAGGTTAAGGAAATTTTTACCGTAGCCTACCGACCCCCGAAAATTCATTTGGAGTACGGCATACCCACGGTTGGCCAGCATTTGCGCTTCAGGGTTAAATGACCAGTAATCCCTGGCCCAAGGCCCGCCGTGTGGGTTAACGACAACAGGGAGATTTTTTGCTTCAGTATTATTAGGTAAAGTAAGGTAACCGTGTATTGTTATACCATCCCTTGATTTATATGAAATAGGGGCCATTTTTGCATTATGTTCTGATGGTATATTGTTAAGGTCAGATAAAAGCTCTAAGCTGTCAGCGGCATAATCATATAGGTAGTATTTGCCCCGGTTAATATCGCTGGATGTAGATATTATAAATTTAGTAAAGCTAATATCATAGCTGCCTATACTAATAAAACCATCTGCTGGCAATAAAGCGCTTAGCCTATTGTAAACTGCCTCAAGGGTGGTATCAAAATATTCTATTTTTGGTTTATCGGTATGGTAGGTTACAGAACCGATAGAAGCAAAATTAGTGCCGCTGGATAAAGAATATAAATCTACGTTTGGGTGCTTAAAAACCTCCCTAATAATTTCACCGGTAGGGGCGTCCACCTCTACGAGTGCCTCTGTATCAGAATTAATTGATGAAATTGCATAAGCTGTGCGGGCGTCTGAAGAAAAAGCAATTATTGTAAAGGTGCCTTGGTTTATATAAGATTTTATTTTTCTAAATTCTTGTGAATTATTTTTCCGGTAATAATATTCATAATTTACCCCGTCGCTCTTTTCGGCCACACATAACTGGGAATAGTTATCAAATACAAAATTTGTATAGCCCTCTTTATTTTCAAAAAATAAACTAAGGGAGCCGTCTATAATATTTAATTTATATACAGAGAAATACTCGGGGCTTTCTTTGTTCATGCTAATAATTATTTCATTATTTGGGTATATCGAGTAATTCATGTCTAATATCACTGCGTTTACGTTAGGGTATGGGGTTAAATTAACTTCCTTCCCGTTTTCATCGGTTTTATATATATGGTATACTTCATTCCCCCCCGAATCCTTTGTGTATAAAAAAGTATCATTTTTTATTGCGGATTCTAACACATCGTCATTTTCAGAAAAAGTCAGCTGATATACTTTGCCGGTATCAAGCTCTTTGCCAAATAGGTTCATTGTGTTATTCCAAGGTGCCATGTAGAATAATGAGCCCCCGTCTGGAGTGAGTGAATAGGCATAGGAGCTTGGCAATGACAAATAATCTTCGACAGTATAATTAGGTGTAGTGGCACTTATTGTTTTTTGTTTTACCCGTTGTTTTAAATTTTTTATAAGTTCGCCGGCTTCTTCAAACGTAATAAATTTAGCATCTGACATATGGGCAGGGTCCGGTGTGTTTATAAGCTGCTCCTCATATGCTTTTTGTACAAGGCTTTCTTTTGGCAGGTAGTGGCCTAGGCTGCGCATTGCTACTGTAAGTGCGTCTATCCGTTTCAACTGGCTTGTATTTATAAAATCATCGTCTTCGGTAATTAGGTTTTTATTGAATAATACATCTATGGGGTTTTCCCCATGGTTATATGTAGTTTCCAGTACAAATGTTTCAGCAAATTCAGAAAAGTTTAATGCTTGGGCTGCCCCATTGTTAACCATAGCTGGTGTTGTACCACCGGAGGCGTTAAAAAAAGGGGATATATCCCCAGAAGCATCTACTGAAAACTTAATTGAAGTTATTGCTATTAAAGCTAGGACTAAAGAAACAAGATATTTTTTTGACAATAAATTCACCCCTTAATTATTCTTGTGGCTTTAAACCACTACTAGCAGGACATATATAAAACAATAACCCGTTGAATTAATGCTAAAAAGAAATAAATGGAATAAATATCATTTCGAGTATAAATTCATAAAAAAAAATTGTCAATATTATTGTGTTAAGTGACTTATAAATGTAAGATGTAATTATAATATTAAGTGGGGAAGATGAAAATTATGGGTAGCATCTTAGAAGAAATAGAAAACCTCCCAAATACATATGGCTGCTATTTTTTTAAAAATAAAGAACAGGAAATTATTTATATAGGTAAATCCAAAAACATAAAGAAAAGGGTAAAAACTTATTTTGGGGTTGTAAAAAACCCAAAAATAAAAAAACTGGCAAGGGAGGCCCGTTTTGTAGAAACCCAAATAACTGACAGTGAATCAGATGCCCTTTTGCTTGAATGTTTTTTGATCAAAAAATACAGCCCCAAGTATAATACAATGTTAAAAAAAGACAAGCTATTCCCTTACATAAAAATTGATTATTCATTGGAATACCCATCAATAAGCATTACTTATGAACAAGCTAATAATTGTTACGGCTTTTTTTATAGTGAGGAAGACGCCATTAGGACCATAAACCTAATCGGGGATGTATGGAAGGCGCCTGTTTGCGGGCAGCCTATATTTAAAAATAAACGGGAATGCCTAAGGTACCATATCGGCAAATGCTCGGCGCCGTGTGTTAAAAAAACTGATAAAGAAGGGTATAATAAATCCATTAAAGAGATTGTACTATTTTTCAAGCAGAAACACAAAGGTGTATTTAATAATTTAAACAGGCAATTAAAATCCTATATCAAAAATTTAGAGTTTGAAAAAGCCGAGATAGTCAACCATAATATAGAAAGCCTTAAATTCCTTTGCAAAAAAATAAAGAGGGTTAATACTTCATATAAGCAAAAAAACCTATACCTGTTATATCGTGCATTTAATGAGAAAGAGTTATCCATTTTTTACGTGAAAAACGGGAAGCTGCTATCGAGGCATAGAATAAATATAAACGAAATAAATTACAATTCGATAGAAAAATATATAACAGATAATGAAAGCTTAAGTATCCCTTTGTATCCGGAATTTATAAATATCAAGCATTTATTAGAAATAGTGGCAGATAAATATTTTGTTGAAGACCGGAAGAAATATAATTTAAACCAAAAATCAGAATACCTGTTATCAAAAATATACGAATTTTTAAGTTAAAGGTATAATTATATTAAAAAAGCACCGTTTCCATATGTAGTTAAAAAAATGGGAACGGTGCTTAGTGTTTATAGTTTTTTTAATAATAAATCTACAGCGCCTTTAGGAAAACCTGGTTCTTCATATTCCAATAGCGATTCTAACAGTTTGCGGGCCTCGTTGCTTTGTGGGAGCATGTATCCGGATTCCCGTAAAATATCTTCCGCCATGCGTAGGTTTGAAGCCGCTATGGCAGTAGCGAATTGTTTAGTTATTGGGTTATCGGTAGTAGCGGCAATAGCTTCGGCGGCTTGCCATTGCTGGGCTTTGCTATATGCCAGCTTGCGCTGTGTAGCAATTACTTCCGGCGATTTTGGCTGCTGGGGCGGATAAGATTCCGGGACGATTGATATTGCGCCGGAGGGGCATGCTTGCGCACAGGCACTGCAACCACTTATACATTTATTGACATCAATAATACTGTCTTCTGTATCAGTTGCGCCGGTTGGGCAGACATAAAGGCACATACAGTCTTTTCCGCACATACTAACATTTCTAAAGGCAGGCATAACACTATCCCCTTTCCACTTCTAGTATTTTGGATTTTGGAACTTTACAAACCGGGCATATTTCTGGCGGTGTATCCCCAATATATATAAACCCACAAATATCGCATACATAAATTTTTGTATTTTTGAGGAGCCCTTCGCCTTCTTTATTGAACCGGTCTAATAGCACCCTGCACATGGTGCTGGCCTTTTCGCTCCAGACAAGTGAGCGGAGTGCGCCACGGTCCGAATTTGATTTTGCTTTTTCTGTCGCAGAGGCAAAATTAATTTCTAAATCATAGTCTACCATTTTTTTAATATCTTGAAAGGCTTTGCTGTTTTCAGGTTTTGCTTTGGCTTTAAAATATTCGGCTATTTTATTGAATGCATCCCGTTCCGGTAATAAACGTTGTTTGTCACAGCCCTTGGCGAGGCTTGAACAAATAGCAGAAATTTCGCCGGCTGTTAGCGTGGTGAAATTATCAATACCGTTGTGGTTTTCAGTATCAAGGGGGCTGGATATCGTTTTTGCAGGGCTTTCTTCAACTTGTTTAAAAGCTGATTTTGGCGCGCCGCAAATAGGGCATTTGTAGTCATTGGGAAGTTCATCCCATTTTGCCCCTGAAGACTCGTCATAGACATAGCCACAGATAGTGCATATGTATTTTTTCAATTTATGTCCTCCTTTTTTAGGTTTTGTAGGTATCAGATTTAAAATATATTTGTTTTATAAAAATTTTTTTAATTAATAATAATTATTATATAATTGTTATTTTTATAAGTCAATATTTTTTTAAATTTAAACGGGCCCATGGCTTATAAATTAGTGTATATATTAAAATTTGTTTGGCGAGACTTTAAATATATTAGTTTATGTATTGGTTTCTGGAATATGGTTATTTGTAAAATAAAAATTTTTATATAATATGACATACTGATGCCATTTTATATATGATATTATATAGGTAGTTGGCGGACAGGCAAATCTGTGGCCAAGGAAATCAGTTTCTATAGTTTTTAAAATACGAAAGGGGAATTTTTTAATGGAAGAAAAATATTGCCAAAGCTGCGGCATGCCGATGGTATTAACTAATGAGGAGTACGGGTCAAATGCTGATGGCAGCAAAAATGAAGACTATT
>JAITVM010000125.1 GCA_031285815.1 Clostridiales bacterium
ATAATAATTTCAGCGCCTTCTTTACAATCTAAAATATACCAAAATTCTGTTTTGCCCATAGACCCGTTTTCATTTACACGGGCGTAATCGTCACCAGGGTGCACTTGAAGGCTCAAGTCATCTTCAGCATCAATCATTTTTATCAAAAGCGGAAAGGTTTCTGTCTTAGGATCACCAAACAGGCCCCTATGTTTTTGGTAAAGCCCTGATAGCCGTAGCCCATCATATTTGCCCCCTTTGATAATACAGTCCCCTTTTTCATGTGCAGAAATGCACCATGCTTCGCCAATATTTTTTAAATCTGTATTAAACCCAAATTGCCTTAAATTATTCCCGCCCCAAGGCATCTCTTTAAAAACCGGCTCTAAAAATATAATTTCCAAAATAATTCCACCTTCCCTAAAATGTGCTTATGTTTGAATTAAATCTAGGCCCACCATTTAACTCTGGGGGCCTAGATTTAATACTGTTTATGTGATAAACATATCTAACAATCCATGTAAATTAGAAAAAACAAACCCCACATATCAACCCTCTAAAAGCATTTCGTCAATACCTGCACCAGATGGCACCATGGGCAGGACATTTTCTTCATTGCTAATCTCGCAATTAATAATACAAGGGCGTTTACAGGCAAGCGCCTGTTTTAATATAGGCTCGGCCTCTTCTTTGTTTTTAATGTTAAAAGCCTCCGCTTTATAAGCTTTGGCTAAAGCTATAAAATCTGTCGTACGGTTTAAATCTGTGTGGGAGAAGCGCCTATCATAGAAAAAATTCTGCCATTGCCTAACCATGCCAAGGCTGTGGTTATTCATAATAACTGTAATAACCGGAAGCGAATACTCAACAGCAGTTGCCAGCTCAATATTATTCATCCTGAAGCACCCGTCGCCTGTTATATTAAAAACTGTTTTTTCTGGGTTGCCCACCTTTGCGCCAATAGCAGCGCCAAACCCAAAGCCCATTGTGCCCAGCCCCCCTGAAGTAAGGAATGAGCGTGGGTGCTGGTGGTTTATAAACTGGCAGGCCCACATTTGATGCTGGCCAACATCTGTTACTACTATGGCTTCATTATTTGTAAGCTCGCTAATTTTTTGCAAAATATACTGTGGCTTTAAGCTGCCGTCATCTTTATAGGATACAGGGTACTTAGCTTTTACCGAATTAATATATTGGACCCACTCCGTATGCTTAAGCTGCCCAACCGAATCAATGAGCCTCTCTAAAACTTCTTTTACATCACCAACAATACTCGTATAGGTTATAACATTTTTGTCAATTTCCGCAGCGTCAATGTCTATATGGACCACTTTAGAATTAGGGGCAAATTTTGAAACATTAGAGACCACCCTATCGGAAAACCTGGCACCAACCGCTATAAGCAAATCACATTCAGTAATCCCGACATTTGAGGCTTTTGAGCCGTGCATGCCAATCATGCCTGTATAATACGGGTTATCAGTGGGGAGCCCGCCGAGCCCCATTGTACTAAGGCCAATTGGCGAATCTATTTTTTCTACCAATTTAAGCAGCCCTTCACTTGCCCCAGATGTTATTACGCCGCCGCCGGCATAAATGAACGGCCGCTTTGATTCTTTAATAAGCTCGGCCGCCTTAGCGGTATTTTTTTTGCTAATAGTTTTTACGGAACGTGATATTGCTGACGGTTCCGCTTTTGTATATTCATACATAGTTGCGGTAATATCTTTTGGGATATCAATTAAGACAGGACCCGGCCGGCCCTCTTTTGCTATATAAAACGCCCGGCGCACTGTGTCCGCTAATTCAGCAATATCTTTAACAATAAAATTATGTTTGGTTATTGGCATTGTTATGCCCGTAATATCTACTTCTTGAAAACTGTCTTTCCCCAGGAGGTTCAATGATACATTCCCTGTTATCGCAACAATAGGCACAGAATCCATATATGCAGTAGCTATCCCTGTAACAAGGTTAGTAGCCCCTGGCCCGCTAGTTGCTAAACAAACCCCCACTTTACCCGTAGACCTTGCATATCCATCTGCAGCATGTGATGCACCTTGTTCATGCGAAGTCAAATAATGGTTTATTTTGCCCCTATATTTATAAAGCGCATCATAAATATTTAAAACCGCACCGCCCGGAAAGCCAAAAACCGAATCAACCCCTTGTTCCAATAAGCATTCCAGTAATATCTCTGAGCCATTAAGCAGCATACTAAAACCCCCTCTCCAAAACAGCCCCTTTATCAGCCCCGCTAACCATAGAGGCATACCTCGCTAAATAACCCGTTTTTATCTTAGGCTCCGGGGCAACAAAACTTTTACGCCTGTTTTCTAATTCTTCATCAGAAATTTCTAACGAGATGGAATAATTTTCAATGTCTATTGAAATAATATCCCCGTTTTGAACAAGCGCTATCGGGCCGCCTAATGCTGCCTCAGGTGATACATGCCCAATGCTGGCCCCACGTGTTGCCCCGGAAAACCTGCCGTCTGTAATCAAGGCAACTTTTTTATCCAAACCCATGCCTGCTAAAAGCGCAGTTGGCGAAAGCATCTCACGCATGCCCGGCCCACCTTTAGGCCCTTCATACCTAATGACAATAATATCGCCCTCTTCTATACACCCATCAGAAATCGCGCTTATTACCTCTTCTTCAGAATTGTAAACTTTAGCGGGCCCGCTATGCTTAAGCATCTCTTCAGCTACTGCAGACCGTTTTACTACACAACAGTTAGGCGCTAAATTGCCTTTAAGCACAGCTATCCCACCTGTTTCAGAATATGGCTTGTCAATATCCCGTATTATATTATTGTCATAGTTAACTGCCAATTTAATATTATCAGCAACAGGCTTCCCCGTAACTGTAATACAATCTAATTCCAGCAGGTTTTTCTTAGAAAGCTCTTTCATAACTGCTAATACCCCACCCGCATCATAAAGCTGCTCTATAAAATGCGCGCCTGCCGGCGCTAGTTTACAAAGGTTTGGGGTACGCCCGCTTATTTCATTAGCCATATTTAAATCAATTTCATACCCGGCCTCATTGGCAATAGCCGGGAGGTGTAGCATTGAATTCGTACTGCAGCCCAGGGCCATATCAACAGCCAGCGCATTTTTAAAAGCTTTTTCTGTTAGTATGTCACGCGGCCTTATATTATTTTTAACAAGGTACATAATTTGTTTGCCGCTATCCTTAGCCAGGGCAACCCTTTTGGCGTAAACGGCGGGTATTGTGCCGTTACCCGGTAAAGCTACCCCCAATGCTTCCGTCAAGCAGTTCATACTATTGGCAGTAAACATACCTGAGCATGAGCCGCAAGTCGGGCATGTTTCTTCCTCAAACTCCATAAAAACTTCTTCGCTAATTTTACCAGAATTAAATGCCCCAACTGCTTCGAAAATATCAGATAGGCTCACATTTTTATTTTGTACCTTGCCCTTTAGCATAGGTCCGCCAGAAATAATTATTGCCGGTATGTTTAACCTAGCTGCCGCCATTATCATACCCGGCACTACTTTATCACAGTTCGGTATTAACACCAGCCCATCAAAGCCATACGACATAGCAACAGTTTCTATACTATCCGCAATTAATTCCCTACTGGCTAAGGAATATTTCATCCCTATATGGTTCATGGCTATACCGTCGCAAACACCTATAGACGGAAACTCCAGCGGTGTGCCCCCATTTGCCAAAACCCCATGCTTAACTGCTTCACATATTGTATCTAAATGTATATGCCCTGGTATTAATTCGGTTTGTGAATTACAGATACCTATAAGGGGCCTATCCAGTTCATCATTAGTCAAACCCATTGCCTTAAAAAGCGAACGGTGCGGCACACGGGATGCACCTGTTTTTACCCTGTCACTATCCAAATCATTAACCCTCCTTAAACGTGCATATCAATTGTAGTTATCCAATTAAAATGGTCTTCTATAGCACCATACTGTACCCCTGTTAAGTTGTCATATAATTTTTGGGAAAGGGACCCAATTTTGCCATTATTAATGGATACTTTTTCCCCACCCATACTAAATTCCCCAATCGGCGATATAACCGCTGCTGTGCCTGTGCCAAAAGCCTCTTCTAATTTGCCTTCCCTGGCCGCTTCAAAAATTTCGCTGACAGCTATTTTTCTTTCCACAACTTTAATACCATGGACACGTAACATTTCTATAACAGAATCCCTAGTTATACCCGGTAGGATGCTCCCATTAAGTTCAGGCGTAATTACTTCACCGCCTATTTTGAAAAATACGTTCATCGTCCCGACTTCTTCGATATATTTCCTTTCAACGCCATCTAGCCATAAAACTTGTGAGTAGCCAAGCCCTTTAGCTTTTTCCTGGCCCTTAAGGCTACTTGCATAATTTGCAGTGGCCTTTGTAAAGCCTATGCCTCCACGGACAGCCCTTACATATTCATTTTCAATACAAATTTTTACCGGGTTTAAACCTTCCTTATAATATGCGCCAACCGGGCTTAAAATAATAATGAACATATATTCGCTTGAAGGGTGGACGCCCACACCAATTTCTGTGGCAATAACAAATGGCCTTATATATAATGAAGTCCCCGGTTCTGATGGGACCCAGCTTTCATCAATTTTTATTAATTCTTTTAAAGATTTAATTGCAAAATCAACATCTAACTGGGGGATGCAGAGCCTTTCATCAGATTTGTTAAGCCTCTCAAAATTCTTTTCTGGCCTAAATAAATTAAGCCCGCCGCCTTTAGCCCTATAACACTTTAGGCCTTCAAAAACAGCCTGCCCATAATGCAATACCATAACAGCAGGGTCAAGTTCAAGGGGGGCATATGGTATTATCCGTGCATCGCACCAGGCCCCATTTTTATAATCCATAATAAACATATGGTCAGTAAAATATTTTCCAAAACCCAAGTTTGACTGGTCAGGCTTAACTTTCAAGTTTTTATTATGCTCTATTTTTATATCCATAAAAACCACCTTTTTATTTATAAAGCTATTTAACCTTTATATAGCCCCCGCAATTATTGACCCCATTTCCGCCGTGCCAATTTTCTTTGTGCCCCCGGTAAAAATATCCGAAGTCCTATAGCCTTCAGTTAAAACTTTTGTTACAGCCAATTCAATTGCATTTGCCTCTTCTGTTAAATCAAAAGAATATTTTAGCATCATAGCTAAAGACAATATTGTTGCAATTGGGTTCGATATATTTTGCCCCGCTATATCGGGGGCCGACCCATGTATAGGCTCATATACCCCAAGCTTGCTTTCCCCAAGGCTAGCTGACGGCAACATGCCAATTGACCCAGTTACTTGGCTTGCCTCATCAGATAAAATATCCCCAAACATATTTGATGTTAACAATACGTCGAACTGGGATGGGTCTTTTATTATCTGCATCGCCGCATTATCTACATACATATGCGAAAGTTCAATATCCGGGTAGCCCCCCGAAACCTCAATAAGCGTCTCGCGCCAAAGCTTAGAGGACTCTAAAACATTAGCTTTATCAACAGAAACAATTTTCTTTTTCCGTTTCCCTGCTATTTCAAAGGCTACTTTTGCTATGCGTTTTATTTCCCCATAAGAATATAATTCCGTATCCCAAGCCGCCTCCCCTAGGCTACTTTGTTTCCTGCCCCTTTCGCCAAAATAAATACCGCCGGTAAGCTCCCTAACCACCATTATATCTATACCTTTTTCGGCAATTTCAGGCTTTAAAACACAAGCTTCCTTCAGGGCGCCATGCAATACAGCTGGGCGTAAATTAGTAAATAAACCAAGCGAAGACCTTAACCTCAATAGCCCTTTTTCCGGCCTATCAGCAGCACAATCCCATTTAGGCCCGCCAACCGCGCCTAATAGGATGCTATCTGAATTTTTGCATTCATCAATTGTGCTTTGGGGGAGCGAATTTTCAAATTTATCTATTGCTGCCCCACCAATATCCAAATATTTATAGTTAAATTTCCTATTAAACCTATTAGCAACCGCATCTAATACTTTTATTGCTTCCGTTGTTATTTCCGGCCCAATGCCATCACCTTGTAAAACCGCAATATTATAACTCAAAACCTGCCCCACCTTTTTATTTAAAACTTTACAAACCAAGTTTTTTTCTTGTTTGGTTAATTAAGCCGCCACTATCCATAATCCCTTGCATAAATTCCGGAAACGGCTCGGCATAATATACTTCATTTTTTGTAATATTTGTTATTTTCCCGCTAGAAAAATCAACTTCAACTGTATCGCCCTTGCTAATATTATCAGCCGCTTCATCACATTCTAGTATAGGTAGCCCAATACAAATTGAATTCCTATAAAAAATACGCGCATAAGTTTTTGCTATAACACATGAGACCCCGGAAGATTTTATTGCAAGTGGCGCATGCTCCCTCGAAGAGCCACAGCCAAAGTTTTTTAGTGCCACTATAATATCCCCTGCTTCAACTTCTTTAACAAAGTTTTTATCTAAATCTTCCATACAATGCGCAGCCATCTCTTTTTCATCAGATGAGCTTAAATACCTGGCAGGTATTATAACATCAGTATCAATATTGTCGCCATATTTAAAAGCTTTACCTTTAACAGCCATTAAAACCGCCTCCTTATATAAGCCCAGGGCCTGTAATTTTTCCGGTGAGCGCAGAAGCCGCCGCAACAGCTGGGCTACACAAATATACTTCTGATTCGGTGTGCCCCATCCTGCCTACAAAATTTCTATTTGTTGTTGAAAGCGCCCTTTCACCTTTTGCAAGGATACCCATGTAGCCACCTAAACAGGGGCCGCATGTTGGCGTGCTAACCACAGCACCGGCTTTAATAAATTCTTCTATATATCCAAGCTTTAAAGCGTCCAGATATATCTGCTGTGTACCGGGTATTATTATTACCCGGAGCCGGTTATCCACTTTCTTGCCCCTCATTATTTCATAGGCAACCCTTAAGTCTTCCAGCCTCCCATTTGTGCAAGAGCCTATAATAACCTGGTCTATCGGGACATCGCCCACCTCGTCAATAGTTTTCGTATTGTCTGGCAGATGCGGGAATGCTACTGTTGGTTTTAATTGGCTTAAATCAATTTCGTATACCATATCATAAACAGCGTCTTCATCTGCGGTAAATGTTTCGAATTCATTTGTTACCCTGTCTTTTAGGTAGCTTAAACATATTTCGTCTACTTCAAATATCCCATTTTTTCCACCTGCTTCAATAGCCATATTAGAAATAGTAAACCTATCGTCCATTGATAAATATTTGATGCCATCGCCTACAAATTCCATCGATTTATAAAGCGCGCCATCCACACCAATCATACCTATTATATGCAAAATTATATCCTTGCCCGATACCCATTTAGGCGGTTCGCCTTTAAGCACAAATTTTATTGCCGCCGGCGCTTTAAACCATGTGGAGCCAACTGCCATGCCACACGCTAAATCTGTGCTGCCGACACCGGTAGAAAATGCACCTACCGCCCCATAAGTACATGTATGGGAATCTGCGCCTATTACAACACTGCCCGGGTAAACAAGCCCCTTTTCAGGCAACAGGCAATGCTCTATCCCCATTTCGCCAACTTCAAAATAATTAATAACCCCCTGCCCTTTTGCAAACTCCCTAAGCTGCTTACTGTTCTCTGCAGATTTGATATCCTTGTTAGGCACAAAATGGTCTGGCACAAGCACAATTTTAGCCTTATCAAAAACGTCTGTAACGCCTATCTTATTAAATTCATTTATTGCCACAGGCCCCGTAATATCATTAGCCAAAAGCAAGTCTAATTTAGCTTCTATAAGCTGCCCCGCTTTAACAGATTTAAGTCCTGCCGCCTTTGCCAATATTTTTTGAGTCATCGTCATCATAAAAAAATTACCTCCACACTAACCCTACATATGCCCATTAGTTTTTATTCATATATGGGTAATAATAAATGCGGCCTTTTGGCCGCAAAACTTAATAAAGGCATATATGAACAATTTATTTTTTAAGCCAGCTCATCATTTTTCTCAGCTCTTTGCCAACAACCTCTATTTGATGCTCAGATTCAATCCTTCTCCTGGCGTTAAAATTCGGGCGGTTAACTTTGTTTTCAATAATCCAGTTCCTTGCA
>JAITVM010000131.1 GCA_031285815.1 Clostridiales bacterium
TAAACCCACTGAAGCTTAATAAGAAGAAAGCGATGGATATCACAACGCAGTATATTGATTCAATGAATATCAAGACTCCGTCGGCAAAACGGATGATCGGACAACTGAGCGGCGGGAATCAGCAAAAAGCTCTGGTTGCACGCTGGCTGATGTGCGGACCAGATATCATCCTAGTTGAAGAACCGACCAGGGGAATCGATGTGCGGGCGAAAGCGGAGATCTATAAAATTTTCTCGGAATTTTGCAAGGCAGGCAAAGCGATTGTGGTGGTGTCCTCCGAGAGCCCGGAGCTGATCGGGATCTGTAATCATATTTTGGTGATGTACGACGGCAAGATTGCGGCCAGACTAGATGGAAATCACACTTCGGAAGCGAAGATTGCATATTATACGGTTCAGGATACGGGAGGAAATGATGATGGACAGTAAAGGAAATCAAACCAGTTCTTTGAAGTTTAATCCCTATGAAATGGGCGTTTATTTTGTATTTATATTACTGATTATAGTCATCAGTATCGGATCAGGCGGAACATTCCTAAATCTGCAGAACATTACCAATGTGCTCAGACAGACTGTCTGGGTTGGTATCATGACCTTTGGCTCATGCTTTGTGTTCAGCCTGGGCGGAATCGATCTTTCGGTTGGATCTACTTATGGTTGTGTTAGCCTGACAATCTCCTTTCTGATGCTCGGGGGCGTACCTGTACTGCCGGCGATTTTGCTGGGTCTGGGGTTGGGGGCATTGATTGGACTCATTAACGGCTTTTTGGTATATAAAGTAAGGATTGCGCCGTTTATTGCCACGATGGCAGTTATGACGGCCACTCGCGGTCTGATGAAAGTTGCCACTAAGGGTGTGCCAATATCTGGCGTTGATATGCCTTTTATGAGAGCGCTAGGTCAGGGATATGTCGGCTTTATTCCGGTTCCAGTAATCATTGCGGCCATTTTCTGGGCAATCTGTGCCTATATGCTCAACTGGACCAGATTTGGCAGGCATGTGTTGTCCATCGGCAGCAATGAGGAAGCTGCCCATTTAGTTGGGATCAATGTGATGCGCACTGGTATCATGACCTATGTATTGACCGGCGTCGCCTGTGCGGTGGCAGGGATTCTTGTAACCGGCCGGCTGGAGGGCGCAATGCCAACAGCAGGAGAAGGCTATGAACTAGATGTCATTGCTTCGGCGGTCATTGGCGGAACCAGCCTAAATGGTGGAAAGGCGTCAATGTCCGGTTGTCTGTTAGGGGCGCTTCTGATGGCGGTAGTTCGCAACGGAATGAATCTGTTGCATATCAATACCTATTGGCACAATGTCGTAATGGGGTTGATTATCATCATCGCTGTTGTGGTTGACCAGCTGGGAAGCCGGTATGCAAAAAAGGCGGCGGCTAAGGTATGATGGTAATGTAAAAACTCAATAACTATTTAGGCACTGTAATGCGTTTTCTGTAAAAACAAATCAACCACGATAAATATTATATCAATTATAGCATAGGTTGTCAGTCAAGGTAAGGTGGAAGATTTTTTGGACGTCTTAATCCGAAAAATACTCTCCGCCCTTGATTGGGGAATAGAAAAATAATGGTTCAGGGGCTTTGTGAAGCGGTTTTCTTCACAAAGCCCTTAGCTATGAGCTTTTAAAGCCGGCCATCAAAAATAATAGAAAGTTCGCAAAAAACATGTTCCCAAGTCTTTATTTTGACAGTCTGTTTTTTGGTAATATTTTGAGTTGCCAAGAATAAAGCTTTTTTCAAGGCAGCTTCTGATGGGAATACTGTCCTTCTGGAATTAATTCTTCGGTACTTGGTTACGGAAGAATGTCTCTTTTCAGCGTTGGCTTTAAACTTAAAACGCATGGTTAAGGCCATTGCTTAGGGGGTGTTTATCCTTCAAATGGCAATTATAAAATTTTAAACTACAAAAAATATATAAATTTATACACATTTTACGGTTTTATATTCATTGTATAAAATTTTGTCTATTTTAATTTTATCGTTTTGATTACTTAAATTAGAGGTTTGTCAACACGTCGAATTTTTTACATGGCCCATTAATTAAGTACCCCCTACCCGGTTAAATATTTTTATGCCTCATGGAATCTTGCTTTTAGAAAAGGCGGAGTTAGTACCTGATCTCTATAAAGTCGGTGTAATAAGTATTATTTTGAATATCTTCTATTTGGAACCCATACATGTATAATTCGCTATCTACCGGGCCCACAGAAACCTCTAAATTTGCCGGGGCAGTGAATTCTTCGCCGGAATGCCATTTTTCATATTCTGGGTAGCCCGCGGCTTCTGACAAATCTTCTAAAAATAATTGGGCTAAGTATTGAAGGGATATTATATCGCCTTCCTGTATTTCGTACATATACTTTGGCGCAGCGCTTCCGGTACCCTCTGTGCCAGGCAGCGCCCCTAATAATTTCCCGTCTGGGTTATCATTGTCAAATAATATTATCAGGTTAACCCATTCGCCATTTAATATTGCCGGAGCCGAATATTTTACCGACGGGCCGGACCTTTCAATTTCATATAAACAAACGGGCTGTCCGCCAATAGTTGCCCAATACCCTTCAAACATTGTACTTATCCGGCCGCCCTCTTCAATATCAACATTGCTATCCATGCCAAGCCTGATAAAATAATCGCTGCCATCTTCAAGCTGCTTCCATATAACAAGGTTTATATTATTTATTTCTTCAAGCGCATCTTGGGCTAGGGTTACGGAGATATCCCCAAATCCGGTAAGTTCGGGCATTGCCCTGGAAATATTGTCACGCTTGATTCGCGAGCCGGTTAATTTTTCAGTAAATGAAACGAGGAAATCCGTAAAGCTAGGCATTATGCCCAGCCGCCTATAAACAGCCACACTGCCCTTGGCGGTATCTTTACTTATGTACGGTATATACGTCGAAAGCCCGTAACAATTTTCCATAGAAGACTGGTTATAGATTATACAAGTATCTATTGCGCTTAAGACGGCACTGGCTTCATCTGGGAATTCGCCTTCTAAATTTAATGCCAAATGTTTTATATCCACCAAATCGTAGCCAACACCTTCGCTGACCAGCCCAAAAGATTTTGTGCCTTTGCGGGCCTTTGAAATTGCATTAAAGCCGCCTTCCGCAATATTGCCTTCCGCAACATAGCCTAAGCTGTCAAGTGACCCCACAAGGCCGCCTAGCTTAGACAAATCTGTAACGGACAATGTTAAGGCTTCGTCTGTGCCTTCATAAAAATCCATATAACGGTCTACAATTTCCCTGCCAATTGTTTCGCCATCAGGGGGGCTTTCATTAAAAATTTTTAAAAACTCATAATTCCAGCCATAACCGGGCTCTAATTCTTCAG
>JAITVM010000168.1 GCA_031285815.1 Clostridiales bacterium
TGTGCCTAAAACTGAATCGATAAAAAAAGTTACATATACCGGCGTCAATAAATTAAGCATTACAGTTATAAACGTCGTTACAGCACATAGTACATATAATAGTTTATCCTTTTTGTTTATAATATAATTCAATTTCCCAAAGCAGGACAAGGTCTCACCTCCGAAGTTATTTGTAAGGCTCGATAAAAAATTTGCAAAAAACAGTATTTCCCTCTCCAACATTTAAAAATCGGCAAAAAAAATTGTGCCCGGACTTTTGCCAAACACAATAAATTATATTAAAATTTTATTTTTTATTCAAGTAGTTTTACAAATTTGTTATAAATTAATTACACAAAAACCAAATAAACACAATTATAGCAAATCCAGCTTCAGTTTGTGCTTTTTAAACTGGGTTTGTTATACTATAGTACTACCTAGGCTAACTCTGCCGGTTCAAATTGGCTGTTATAGAGCTCATGGTAGAAACCTTTTCTATCAATTAATTCCTGATGGGTGCCTTGTTCCACAATATCCCCTTTATCCATTACAAATATCAGGTCGGCATCTATAATTGTAGAGAGCCTGTGTGCAATTATAAAACTGGTCCTGCCCTTCATTAAATTCGCCATAGCCCTCTGGATTAATATTTCAGTCCTGGTATCTACCGAAGATGTAGCTTCATCCAAAATCAGGATTTTTGGGTCGGAAAGTATTGCACGGGCTATAGTCAAAAGCTGCCTTTGGCCTTGTGAAACATTTGAAACCTCTTCGTTTAAAAGCATTTCATAGCCACCGGGCAATGTCTTTATAAAATGGTGTACATTAGCTGATTTGGCGGCCTTTATAACTTCCTCGTCTGTCGCGTCCAAATTGCCATAACGGATATTTTCCATTATTGTTCCGCTAAATAACCAAGCATCCTGAAGCACCATAGAAAAAAGGCCCCTCAAATCATTACGGAAAAAATCTTTTATGTTTATGCCGTCTATTAAAATTTCGCCGGCGCCAATCTCATAAAAACGCATTAGCAGCTTAACAATTGTGGTTTTGCCGGCACCTGTTGGCCCAACAATGGCAACCTTCTGCCCCGCCTTTATCGATGCGCTAAAATTGTTAATAATTATTTCGTCTTCTTTATACCCAAAAACAACATCATTAAACTTAACGCTGCCTTTAATGCCTGCTATTGGTTCGGGGTTACTGGTCTCTTCCGGTTCTTCAGCCTCTTCCAAAAATTCAAAAACCCGTTCTGCCGCCGCAGCAGTTGACTGCAATAAATTTGAGATTTGGGCAATCTGGGTAATTGGCTGGTTAAAGGACCTTATATATTGGATAAAAGAAGTAATATCACCAACCGCTATGCTATTGCGTATAGCCAAGACACCGCCAAAAATACAAACGCCAACATAGCCTAAATTCCCCACAAACCCCATCAGCGGCATCAACACGCCGGATATAAACTGGGATTTCCATGCCGAGCTATATAATTGGTCGTTATACCCCTTAAATGTTTCGAATGCTTTTTCTTCATAATTAAAAGCCTTGACAACTAAATAACCGGAAAAAACTTCTTCAACCTGGCCATTAACATGCCCCAAATATTCTTGCTGCTTTTTAAAATATTTTTGTGACAATTTTACAGTGACCATAACCACAGATAAGGATATGGGTATAATTAAAATTGCAACTAAAGTCATTGATGGGCTAATACGCAGCATCATAATTAAAATACCTACAACCGTTGTAACCGAAGTAATTATTTGTGAGAGCGACTGGTTTAATGTCTGGCTTATTGTATCAACATCATTAGTAACCCTCGACATAACTTCGCCATGAGTCTGTTTGTCAAAATAACTTAACGGCATCAAGTTGATTTTCTCAGATATTATTTTTCTAAAGTTATATGATATCTTTTGGGCAACATCTGTTATAATTATCCCCTGGGCAAACATAAATACGGTTGAAGCCACATAAACAGCCAAAAGTTTCCCAACAACACCTAAGAGCCCATTAAAGTCTATAGAGCCAATGCCGGCACGCATCTGCATTACATTAGTATAAAGCAGTGTAATGCCGCCACCCAAAATTGTCGGCCCCATAATCCCGAACAAAGCTGACCCAGCTGCAAAAATCACCACTAGTATAAGGGCTATTGTATATGGCTTTAAATGCAATAATAATTTTGATATAGTATTTTTGAAATTTTTAGGTTTTTCCACAACGCCCCTTAAAGGGCCATGCCCGCCGTGCCCGCGGTCAATTTTCGGTTCTTCCTTCTTACTCATTTTCTAACTCCTCCTTCGAAAGCTGGGAAGCTGCGATCTGCCTATACACTTCACAATTCTTCAATAAATCGTTATGTTTGCCGATACCGGCAACCTCCCCTTCATCCAGGACGATAATTTGTTCCGCGTTGCGTATTGTAGAAACCCTTTGTGCCACTATTAAAACAGTACTGCCTTTTAGCTCGTTTTTAAGCGCATCCCTTAAAGCCTTATCAGTTTTGTAATCCAAAGCCGAAAAACTGTCGTCAAATATTAAAATATCCGATTGTTTGGCTACAGCCCGGGCTATTGCAAGGCGCTGGCGCTGGCCGCCAGAAACATTTGACCCTGATTGGGCAATAGGCGCTTGGAATTTTTCTTCCTTTTCCATTATAAAACTATAAGCTTGTGAAATTTTTGCGGCTTTAACCATTCCTTCATCTGAAACTGCCTGGTCTGAAAATTTTATATTTGATTCTATAGTACCGCTGAATAAAAAAGCTTTTTGCGGGATAAAAGCAACCTTTCTACGCAAATCATGTAACCCTACATCCCTTATATCAACGCCTTCAATTAAAATCTGGCCCTCGTCTATATCATAAAACCTTGGGATAAGGTTTACCAGCGTAGATTTGCCGCTACCGTTACTACCTATAAGCGCTGTAGTTTCGCCTGGTTTTGCTATAAAATTTATACCCTTTAAAATATATTCGTCAGCATCCGGATATTTAAATGTTACATTTTTAAACTCAACGGCCCCTTTTTGCCCGCCTGTAAAATCTTTTGGGTTTTCTGGGTTTTCTATAGAGGACCCTGTATCCAGCACCTCACTTATCCTTTGGGAAGATACGGCGGCCCTGGGCATCATTACAGATATCATAGAAATCATTAAAAATGACATCATAATTTGCATTGCGTACTGTATAAAAGCCATTATATCCCCAACTTCTAATAAATTATTAGCCACATGCGGAGCGCCAAACCAAAGTATGGCTACTGTCGTAAAATTCATTATCAACATCATCATTGGCATCATGCAAACCATAACCCGGGATATAAACAAATTTAAATCAGTCAGCTCACGGTTTGTTTTGTCAAACCTGGCCTCTTCATATTTCTGGGTATTAAATGCCCTAATAACCAACATCCCGCTAAGGAATTCACGGGTAATTTTGTTTAGTGTATCAATAACTTGCTGGATAATTTTAAATTTAGGTATTGCAAACCTAAACATACCCATCACCAAAGCTATTATTATAACTACCGAAATAATTACAATAACCGACATTTCCTTATTATAATTAAGCACACGTATTATTCCGCCTATACCTAAAATCGGGGCAAAAATAATCATCCGCAGGCCCATATTAAACATATTTGAAACTTGGGTAATATCATTTGTACAACGCGTTATCAATGATGAAGTAGAAAAGCCGTTAAATTCAGAGCTAGAAAAAGAGACAACTTTTCTAAACACATCGTCCCTTATTGTTTTGGCCATTGAAGCAACAACCTTAGCTGTAATAAACGCGACAAGCACAACACATACCAACGAAGCAAGCGACCTTAAAAGCATAATGCCGCCTGTTGTTAAAATATATGACATTTGAATGCTTTCTAAGTCTGCGCCCAGCGTTTGATACTCAAGCCTGGCAAAATTAACTAAACTAAACCCGGTATACCCCTCTTGGTTTTCAGCTTGTGCCCCACCCGGCATATTGGTGCCCATGATAACTGCCGCTTTTTCGGCTATTAGCCCATCTATAACGCTATCATTTTTTTTATTTAAACTAAACGCCCCATCCCCTGCTGCTTTAGGGAATTTTGGGTTTGCAGCCGCCTCAGAATAATAATTCAATATTATAGCCTTTTCATCTTCCGAAGAAGCATCTAATAATTTTCGGAACGCCCCGGAAGATATAATTTCCGGTGCCCGGCTTTCTATGCCGCTATTTGCTATGCCCGTATTTACTATGTCTGACATATACCCTGGCAAACTAAGCTCATTGTTTGCCTGTAAAAAAAGTAACGCAACAATAAGGGCTATATTTAGAATATAAGGTTTTAAATACCTAGCTAACCTCAACATGCAGTTCTCCTTTATCTATTAGAATATTCACTTACATATAAGGGTATTTTATAATTGTATAGAGGCAACCTATCAAAGCAGGGCCTCAACTTTTCCCTTGATAGGCCCTTAATTAAAGGTTCTTTATTTTGAACATTTTTTCCGATTCACGCTTTTGGTCCTTGGCTGCGATTGATTCACGCTTATCATACAACTTTTTGCCCTTTGCTATTGCAATATCAATTTTTACAAGGCTAGCTTTTAAATATACTTTTATGGGTATGACCGTATAACCGTCTTGTGTTATTGCACCGAGAAGTTTAAATATCTCTTTTTTGTGTAGCAAAAGCCTGCGTTTCCTGAGCGGGTCCCTGTTAAAAATATTTCCATGCTCATAGGGGCTTATATGCATATTAAATATAAATGCCTCGTTGTTTTCTATCCTGACAAACGAATCTTTTAAATTACAACGGCCTTCACGCAAGGATTTTACTTCTGTACCTACCAGCTCTATACCAGCTTGGTATGTTTCTTCTATAAAATAATCATGGAATGCCTTTTTATTTTGGGCAAGCAATTTGTAGCTATCTTTCTGTGCCATAAAAACCACCTTATAATTAAATCTTCATACTATGCAAAATATTTACTCTATAATATAATAAAATTACCACTATAGCAATAAAACTCTAAAAATGGGGCGAGTTTGTGAAGAAAAACAAAATTATTAATTACGAAAAAAAATTTAAAAGGATGCGGGTATTGTTCATCCTTTCCACCCTCCTGGCCTGTTTCATAATTTTCAGGAATATTGATTATTATATTTTTAAATACCTTATATCATATAATTACATTTTTACAGATTCATTAGACGCAATCTATGACCAAGCTTTAGGGAAAGGCAACTATAGCGGGTACGGAAAAAATTTTGATGAAGTTGTTATGTCTGTATTTACAGAAAAGATACGGTCTATTGATAATGACCGGTATACTTATTTATATAACCCAAGCCAATACAAAGCATCAAAAGAAACTACAAAAACCGAGGCACAAAGCGCCAGGGTAGATAAGCTTAGCGATGATACCGCCTATGTGTTAGCCCCTAATATATCAATATACACCCAAAACTTTTTGGAAAACAATTTTGATAACCTATCCAGCTATAAAAATATAATTATTGATTTACGTGGAAATTATGGCGGCTCACTGGAGTCCCTATACAAAATAGAAGGCCTGTTCTTACCAAGGGGCACAACCCTCGGTTATGAAACCGCAAGGCTAAAAATTTTTTCAAAACATTTAAAATCTAAATCCAACCGTTATCTAGTATTTGAAAACATCGTAATCCTACAAGACGAAAGCACCGCCAGCTCTGCCGAAGGGTTTATAAACGCACTAAAACTAAACCTTGATAATGTTACTACTATTGGCACAACAACTTTTGGCAAAGGCATTGGCCAAATAGTAATGCCCTTAACGTCTGGATACGCGCTAAAGGCGACGGTTATAACGGTAGAAACGCCAAATTATACTTCAATAAATAAAGTTGGCATAGCCCCGGATATAGAATATACAGGCACCGATATAATAGAATATTCTTTGGGGCTTATTGAATCGGAGTAGCAATGGCAAAGTCTATCTTCCGCTCTTCTTTGTCTGCCCTAATTGCCTCTACAAATATTTTGTCACCCAAGGAGTATTTCTTCCCAGTTTTATGGCCAGTATAGCAATAGCCTTTTTCATTATAAATATAATTGTCGCTAGGGAATAGGCCATCTATCCTAATCATCCCTTCCACGGTGTTTGGCAAAGTAACATAAAGGCCCCATGAAGTAACTGAAGTTATTATGCCTTCAAATATTTCATTTAAATGGCCTTTCATATATTCGGCTTTTTTCATAGCATCGACTTCGCGCTCTGCCTCTTCTGCAGTACGCTCTGTTATCGAACATTGTTTGCACACAGGGGGCAAATTGTGTTCGTAGTAGCTTTTCCTTGATTCCGTTACCCCGGATTTTATATTTTCTTTAATAATCCTGTGGATCTGCAAATCCGGGTACCTCCGTATTGGGGAAGTAAAGTGTGTGTAATATTTTGATGCCAAGCCAAAATGCCCTAAATTTACATCAGTATAGCGGGCCTGTTTAAGGCTTCTTAAAACAATCCTTGACACAACATTTTCTTCAGGGGAGGCTTCGATTTTAGAAAGCAGTTTCTGAAGGTTCTTTGGGTGGGATGGGTTCCCCTTAATACTATACCCAAATTGTTTAATGAATTCTATTAAGGCCTCCATTTTTTCCGGGTCAGGCTCTTCATGTACCCTGTATACAAATGGCATCTCCATCCAATAATAAGTTTCTGCAATTGTTTCGTTTGCCATTAACATAAACTCTTCAATAATACCTGTAGCTTTATTACGTTCATAGGCTTTTATATCTATTGCCTTGCCATCTTCATCAACAATAATTTTAGCCTCTGGGAAATCAAATTCTATCGCACCGCGGCCTACCCTCTTCTCCCTTAGTGCCCCTGATAATTTTTCCATATTTTTAAGCATTTCCATATAATTTATATATTCTTGTAAATATATTGATTCTGGGTCAGTTATTAAATCATTGACTATAGTATATGTCATTTTTTTGCTGACATTTACCACTGCTTCAAAAATTTCATGGTCTACAAGGGCCCCTTCTTTATCAATCTCCATTACACACGAAAGCGCCAGCCTGTCAACCTTCTCATCTAAAGAGCAGATACCATTTGATAATTTATGGGGGAGCATTGGTATAACCCTATCAGCCAAATAAACGCTTGTTCCACGTTTCAAAGCCTCTTTGTCGAGAGGGCGCCCTTCTTTTACATAATATGTCACATCTGCTATATATACACCCAAAACATAATTGCCCTGTTCATTTATTTCTAAAGATATAGCATCGTCCACATCTTTTGTGTCATCGCCATCAATTGTAATAATTTTTTTGCCCCGGATGTCCCGCCTGCCCAGCATTTCTTTTTCTGACACGTGGCCCGGTATATATTCTATTTCCTTATATACATCTTCCGGAAAATCAGTAGGTATCCCAAGCTGCCCGACTATGCTAAGTACATCTACCCCCGGGTCATTTGCGTGGCCAATTATTTCTACAACCTCGCCTTCCAGGTTGTCAGCTTCCCGGTTGTATTTCTTGATGCTACAGACAACTTTATGCCCATTAACAGCACCTAAGTTTTTATTTTTAGGTATCCTTATATATTCAGATAATTTCCTATTATCAGGTATTACAAAAGATTCTTTTTTCCTAGCTACAAAAACCCCAACAATACGGTTAAAATCCCGTTCGATAACCTTAACAATAATACCCTCCGGCTTTTTAAACGCATTGCCTGCAGATGTGACCCTGCAAAAAACTTTATCTTTATGGATTGCGCCATTAACTTCGCTTAGCGGGATAAAAACCTCTTCCTTCACTTGCCCCTCTGGCGCGACAAACCCAAAGCCACGGCTTGTGCCCATAAACTTACCAACAATAATGTTAGCCCTCTGTGGCAAGCTAACGTTCCCCTTTTTTGTAATATATATTTTCCCCCCGGCCTCTAAATCAAATATAAGCTTTTCAAAAGCTTTCTTCTCAGGCTCAGGTACCTGCATTAAAAACGAGATTTCTTTTATCTTCATTGGCTTATATTTTTCGTCACCCAAAAAAGATAATATTTTCATCTCCCTATCATCTATCTCCATTAAATACTTTCTCCTAATTTAATATTTATTTTTATATAGTAAAATAAAAAAACCATAATAATAAGCGCGCCTTATAAATTATGGTTTAAAATTTTTTTAAAATTTCTTGCTTCTTCAAAAAATTAACTGACAAAACCTATTAAGGCAGCAACTACAAAAAACACCACACCAGATATTTTTGTATAAAGCTCTAACTTGCCTTCCATAGACCTTCCTTTATTTTTTTCCCAAAAAGTACCGCCTTGCGTTGAACCGACCCCTACGCTGCCAAGGCCTGATTCCCTCTTTTTCTGAAGAAGAATTACTGCCACCATAAACACACAGTCAATTAATAAAACTATACCTAAAAAGATAGTTAAACCACTCATCAATAACACCTCCTATTTGACCTTAGATATTGTAACACATTAATGCGTGCCAAGCAAGAAATTATATTGTTAATTTTAACTAATTTTTAAGGAAGGGTGAACCTTTACAATATAGCATAAAAACGAATATAATTAATTTACCGGGAGCCCACACAAACAGAAAAGCTTTTGCCCGGTATAAAGATAGAAGCAGCCCCAAAGGATTAGTGATAAAAAATGATAAAAATATTGTTGTTAGAGGATGACCTAAGTTTAATTGACGGCCTTTCATACTCCTTAAAAAAACAAGGGATTGATACCGATATTGCCCCGACGCTCCGGGAGGCCGAAAGTTTTTTTGCCACCTGAAAATATAGCTTGCTCCTCTAAGACGTTTCCCTGCCCTACGGTTCAGGGTTT
>JAITVM010000095.1 GCA_031285815.1 Clostridiales bacterium
ATATTAAAAGTGACGCCGCTTCAAATTCCTATGTTAGCTGGCACTATACGGTAGACGAAAATGAAATATACCACCATATCCCTGATACAGAAAGCGCTTACCACGCCGGTGACGGAAACGGCGACGGCAACACTAAAAGTATAGGGATTGAAATATGCATGAACTCTGATGGCAACCTGCTAAAAGCCACAGACCAGGCCACAGAATTAACTGCCAGTTTATGCAAGAAATATGGCATCCCGGCCTCTAACGTTGTCCAGCATAATAGATGGAGCGGAAAAAATTGCCCCCAAATGTTAAGGTCTGGCGAACCATATAGCTGGGATACTTTTATTAGCAAGACAAAAGCAGCGATAGCCAAACTGGATACACCCGAGATAGCCCCACCGCCTATCCCTGTACAAGAAATACCCCCTGATACGATGGTTAATTTTGATTTTGCCGGAAATAACTTTGACCTGCCATGCAAACTAATCGACGATGTTAATTATGCACCAACTAGAAAATTGCTTGAAGCCATGGGTTATACAGTTAATTATATCGCATTAACAAAATCTATCCAGATACCAGAAAAATTAATTAAAGTAAACCTTTTTGGAAAAGAGCTAAATATACCCGGATTTCTATTAAATAACTTAAACTATGTAGCTATCCGGGAGCTTTCAGTAGAGATGGGCCTGAATATAGATTGGGAACAAGATATCCAGATTATTTTCATAACAAAGCCTGAATAAATAAAATAAATAAAAGCCGCCCTTAAAAAAGGCGGCATTAATTATTTTTTTTAAATTTTCTTTACCGCAATAAAAATACCAAGCATGCCACATGGGCAACAACAGAAAATGTATATACAAAAAAGAAATACTTCTTACGCGTTTTATGGTGAAAAAAATTCATGCCCGCCAAACCACCAATAGCCCCGCCTGCTAACCCCATAAATAGAAGGGTTGATTCCCTCACCCTCCAAGAATTTTTTTGCGACGAACGTTTATCTATATAAAACAGGATAAATAAAACCATGTTAAGGGCAAAATAATAAATAGCCATAGCAAATTAATCTTTAAGCAGGTTGCGCCAATCCAAATCGCCACGGTCAAGCGAAAGTAAAAGCGCTTCAGCTGTTGCAAGGTTACTGGCAAGGGGGATATTATGGATATCACATAGCCTCAATACAGAATTTATATCTGGTTCATACTGCTTTTGAGAAACAGGCTCACGCAAAAAAACCACTAAATCAATAAGGTTATGTGCTATTTGGGCCCCTAGCTGCTGCTCCCCGCCTAAGTGCCCGGCTAAATATTTATGGACATTTAGGTTAGTCGCTTCTTCGACTAACCGACCTGTGGTACCAGTGGCATACAAACTATGTTTAGCCAAAATATGCCTGTATGCTATACATAGGTTCTGCATTAATTTCTTCTTGTTATCGTGTGCAATAAGCGCTATATTCATGACCCCATTCACCCTTCAAAAATAGATTTTGTTTTTTCCATACCAATATTAATTACTAACCCAATCATAGCCATATACACAAGTAAAGAGCTGCCTCCCGCGCTTATAAAAGGGAACGGGATCCCTGTATTAGGCAATAGGTCTGTAGCTACACAAACATTGGCGAATGTTTGAAAAGCCAGTAGCCCGACTATACCCAAGATAATAGATTTCCCCAAGGTAGTCGGTGATTTTTGTGCAATAAGCAGGCATTTTATAATGATTAAAAATATAAGCGAAATTGCTATCACACACCCTACAAAACCAAGCTCCTCACCTATTGCTGACACAATAAAGTCGTTATCGTTATTAGCTATATAACCAAATTTTGTAGCGGTACCATTATAGAGCCCCTTGCCAAATAACCCACCGGACCCAATAGCGTTCAGGGAATTATAAGTCTGTTTGTACTCATCTATATTAGGGTCCTTTTTTATTAAAAGGTCAACCCTCTCTAAATGGTATGGCTTCAAAATATCTTTTTCCATTAAAAAATTCAAAACCGGCCTATTGCCACTAAACAATTCGTATAAAAATAACGCAATGGTTGGTATAGTTATAGCCAGCGCTGCTATAATGTATTTATATGAAATCCCAATATTAAACAGCATTATCAAAAGTATCACTAAAACAACTACACTGGCAGAAAGTGAAGGCTGCAGTAAAACAAGAATAAATGGCGGTATGGCCAGGGCAAAAATCATCAACAATATTTTTGGGCTGTTTATATCCCCCTTATACTTGTCAACCAAGGCGGCCAGAAAAATTAACATAAATATTTTCGAAAACTCCGACGGCTGCACCGAGATACCAAAAAGCTCGAGCCACCTGGCAGTATTAGTATTTTCGTTAGCTGCATTAGGCAATACGAAAACTAAAACCAACATAGCCAAATTCACCAAATATATTGGTATAATAAATTTACAAATAAAGTTATAATCAATAAACGCTGCCGCCAAGAGTACTATAAGCCCGAGTATGGCAAAAACCTGCTGTTTGTAAAATGTCCTGTTTACGTCCTCTAAGTTGCGCGATATGCTGCCCAGTATTATTAGCCCAAAAATTACTGTTATGCAAACCAGGGTCAATAAAACAAAATCAAAGGACTTATAATCACGTTTTAAATTCATGGCACAATTATCCTTTTTAAAATTAACTACACAAAAGGTACAACGATACAATTAATAGTATAATAGTTAAAATTAGTTTTTGCAATTATTTATTATTTCAAATTGATAACAGATATAGCAGGCCTAGCCCCGCTTGGCGTTATACATAAAGAAAGGCGGGGCATTATCCCCCGCCATAATAGCGTATTAAAATGTATATTTAATTGCTTTATGGCAACATGGCCACCCTTATAAAATACTATATTGCTATATGTATAATATTAATACATTGATTTACGCATATTTTTGATAGGTATGTTAGCATATAAGACCGGAACATTTTCGTTACTTTCAGTAGATGTATGAACAATTTGAAAATCCAGGTCGTCGTCATCGATTTCCATATAGTTAGATATAACTTTTAAAATATCATTTTTAAGCATCTCTAAAATCTGGGTAGAACAGTTAACCCTATCGTGAATCAAGACAAGTTTCAGCCTATCTTTGGCTACATCTTTCGAAGAAGCCTTTTTGCTAAACAACGAATTGAAAAAATCCATAAATTCACATCCTTTTAACTTCCGAACCTCAATAGCTTCTTCATCTTAGACAATAGGCCCCGGTCGGCTGACAAATCCATAATGGGCACTTCTTCACCAGTTATCCGCTTTGTTATATTACGGAAAGCCTTCCCAGCGCGTGACGAGTCGTCAGTTACTGCCGGTTCGCCTTTGTTGCTTGAAATAACGATAGCTTCATCTTCTGGTACAACCCCTAAAATATCAATCGCAAGTATCTCTGTTACATCTTCAATCGCCATCATGTCGCCGCGTTTTACCATGTCTTGCCTTATGCGGTTTAAGATTAGCGTAGGGTTTTTCAAATCCTTAGATTCCAAAAGCCCAATAATCCTGTCCGCATCGCGTACCGCTGAAACCTCTGGCGTAGTTACAACTATGGCGCGGTCCGCCCCAGCTGTTGCATTATTAAAGCCTTGTTCTATCCCGGCAGGGCAGTCAATAATAATAAAATCATATTCCTCCCTAAGGCTGTTACAGAGTTTGAGCATCTGTTCTGGGCTAACAGCTGTTTTATCTTTTGTTTGGGCCGCTGGCAATAAAAACAAATTGCTATAACGCTTGTCCTTAATAAAAGCTTGTTTAATACGGCAATTGCCTTCTATAACATCAATAAGGTCATAAACAATCCTGTTTTCAAGCCCCAAAACAACATCAAGGTTTCTAAGGCCGATATCGGCGTCAATCATTACAACAGATTTACCAAGCATGGCCAGCCCCGTACCGATATTGGCTGAAGCGGTTGTTTTACCGACGCCGCCTTTACCGGAGGTTATTACAATTACTTCTCCCATTTTATTCCTCCTAGCAAATAAAATCCTGCTAAATTCATATTAACAAAAATTTTCATAACTTTCACTAAAAAATAAAAACAAATTGTTACATATATAGCAATTCAACAAAACATTGACAGGTTTGGAGCAAAATGCCCGGTCTCTGGGGCATTTTTTTGCGCGCAAAGCTGGCTCATGTTTTGAGAATTGATAGCAATTCAACAAAACACTAACTGGTTTGTAACAAAAATTCTATGTTAAACAAGCGGCGCTATATAAATTTGGCCGCCTTTAATATAGGCTACTGACGGTTCAAACCTAATTTTATTTTTTTTTGCAAACTCTTTTGGGATATATGTGATAATATTTGCGATCCGCAGCTGTGTCGGCCTTAACTGGTAAGCTGAGACAAAGCATCCTTTATTGCCGGCACACCCTGCATGGGCAAGCCCTTTAAGCGAACCTAAAATAATTATATTCCCCTCGGCAATAACCTCGCCACCAGGGTTTACATCCCCAATTACAACAACGCTTCCGGCGTACACTATAGCCTGGCCTGACCGCAGTGAGCCTTTGTGGTATATAGTAGAGTTCTCATCCGGGTCTATATACCCATACCCTTCCGAATCGAGAGATTTATAATCATAGCCATTATCTACAAAAGAAATATTCAGCCCTGTTTCTTTAAAAATAATATCCAGAAGCTGTTTCTCTTCATCTGTAGACAAGGCCCGGCCTTGAAAAGTAATAGAAGCCTTTGAGTCCCCAAAAAAACTTTTGGCTTGCAGTACTTTTTGTTTAAAATCCACAATCAATTCTGAAAAAGGGATATCCTTATCTAGAACAATAACTATACCGCGTTTTCTCCCTTTAAAAACAACACTGTTATTCATAAGTATCCCCCCTTATTTTCACACGAAAAACATTACCGTACAAGTGTGTTAATTGGCGCAAGCTGTTCAGGCCCGCTGCTGGAATTAAAATATAAATCAAAAACTTTTCTGGCAATGGACGATGCCACAGCCGGGGTACCTTTGCTGTCGCCAAACGGCACAGATACATATATAGCAACCTCCGGGTTATCAAATGGTGCAAACCCGCCGAACGAAGAATGGTCTGAGCGCCTTTTGTCCTGCTCGGCAGTCCCTGTTTTACCAGCAACCTCAACATTAAAACCATTAAAAATTGTCCTTGCGGTGCCGCGGCTCCCAGTTATAACATTGCGCATCCCAGTAAAAATAAGCTCCCAGGTTGAAGGGTTAATATCCAAAACCTCTTCTACTATAGGCTCTTTCTGGTTAATAATAACGCCACCAGGGCTTATTGCCTTGTCAACAAGCTGGAGTGAATAACGTATCCCTTTTGTAGCAATTGTTGAAATATATTTAGCCATAACTGCCGGCGTGTAGCTATTTTCTGACTGGCCGATTGCCGTACGTATTGTATCGCCCTCGGTCCAAGGCTCATCAGGCTTTCTATGCTTTTTAAGTTCTGGGCTGCTTATCCGGGGGACCCCCGGCTCTTGCGTTATCGCCGATTCAAAGATTTCTACGCCGGTTTTATCATTAAGCCCAAAGCTTGTCATATATTTGTTTAGGTTGGTAATGCTTTGATAAGGGTTCTCTGACCCAATCATTTTATATGCTGTTTCAAAAAAGAAATAATTACATGAAACCTCAAGCGCATCAAGTACGTTTACCGAACCATGGCTTGTACTGCTCCAGCATGATGAATAAGGTATACCGGCTTCTGTAAAAGTAACGTAGTCATAATAAGTGGAGCTTTCATTTATAGCCCCTGTCTCAAGGCCGGTAATAGCTGAAATCATTTTGAACACTGAGCCAGGCGCTAAATTTTCTTGAAATGGGCGGTTATACATAGGCGTTGTAACGCTGTCCGTATTTATATTGTTAAAGTATTCTATATTAGAAATCAAATTATTATCATAGCTGGGGTAACCCACAGCCAATATTACTGCGCCGGTATTTACATTTACCATCACAACAGAAGCGCTAAATGGGTCCAGCCCTAACATTTGTGGGGTTAATTCATTGTTTTCAATTTTGTCGGTTAACACAGCCATGGTAGAAATAAACCCATCCGCATACCTGCCAAAATACTCCTCGTCACCTGTTATAATAGATTGCTCCCGCATAATCATAACAAAGTCAAAGTTGCGCAGTTCAGAAGCTTCTAACGATTCAATAATAATATTTTTTGCTTCTTCAACCCCACCGGATTCGGTAACGTCTATTTCAGGTGCCTTATTTAATATTAGTTCCCGGGCTTTAAACGAGTAGGACCCCTCGCCCGATTCCATAATTTTTTTTATGCTTACAGCATTGCCCTTAGCAATGGACTGGATTATTCCGCTATCGGAAATATATGGGTCTAAACTGCTTACCCTCCTGATTTTATTTAAGATAACCGTTTTCAGTTCTTGCTGCATAATTTCATAAACCTGTTTTTGCAGCTCTATATCAATATTTGTAACAATAGTATTGCCTTGCTGGGGGTCTACCTGCTCAACTGTCCCAACTTTTTTGTTAAGCCTGTTGACCTCAATAGTGTTTTGCCCATCTTTCCCACGCAAATAATCTTCGAACGAAGCCTCTAGCCCAGATTTTCCAATCATATCGTCACGGGTGTACCCTAGCCCTTTGCGCTCTTCAAATTCTTCCTCGCTTATTTTGCGGGTAAACCCAATAAGGTTAGAAGCATAAATCCCATATGGGTAATCCCTTACCGATTCTGTCACAACAGATATCCCATGATAAAAAGTATGGTTTTCAGCTATAGTTACCGCCGTTTTATCACTAACATTTTCTGCGATTGTGACTGGGGTATATAATGTATACATGTTTTGCCTATAGAAAACTAAAAACGCTAAGACTTTCCTTGCCTCTATGTCTGTCCAGCCTTCAGGTATACCATATACATCATTTTCACGCAGCTTTTTTATTACCTCGCCTGCAGGGATATATTCCTTGCCGAGGCCTAGCCCTTCAATAAAGGCAAGCTCCCTTTTCTGGTTGCCATCATATAGGTATTCAAATGGCTCTGTTTTAGATATTGGGAAATCGTCTTTATAGGCTTCTCCATTTGCTTCTAACAATTTAACAAGCTGGTATAATATTGAATGCAGGTTCCCGGCTTCTGATTCCGAATCAACCAGTACGCCCTCTTGCGCTTCAGAACCTTCTGTCAAATCCCTGGCAATAATCGGGGCCCCTGTTGTGGAGAACATAGAATACTCAATTTTTACAACACGTATAGATTTATTAACAGCCAGGGGCCTGCCATATTTGTCAACAATATTCCCCCTGGGCGCTTTAACCACAACTTCTTTTGTAGATGTAGTCTTTATGCTATTTGAATACTGTTGTGAATTAACAATTTGCATATCAAAAAGCCTTGCCGTTATAATATAAAACATAAAGCAAATAATAATGAACGTGATAAAAATCCGGTTAAAAAGGGTTTTATATATATCTTTAAAAAAATT